>DDKN01000050.1 GCA_002339725.1 Thiobacillus sp. UBA2597 | reverse complement strand
GCGGTGCGACCCTGCGTGTCCTTGATCCTCGCGTAGCGGGTGCTCTCCCCAGCGGGGAGAGCACCCTGAAGGGCATAAAGGCAGGGGTGAGGGGCGAAGACTTAGCCAAGACGACTCGCATCACTTCTTGCCTTTGCGCCAAAGATAGAGCCGCAGGCCGCCGTGACCGATGACGCCGAGCAGGGCCAGCCCGGCCAGGCTCCAGCCGGCGGTGTTGAGCCATTCGTTGGCGCTATGCCGGGGCATGTAGATTCCCGGCAAACCTTTCAGCCGGCTGTTCGGCTGGTGGCATTCCACGCAGGCCAGGGCCTGGTTCTTGGGCGCGACCATGTGGGTGATGGGCCAGGTCATCTCGGTCTCGATGAAGTCGACCTTGCCCGAGAAGGGCATGCCGGCCGAAGCCATGCCGGTGGCGATCGCCTTCTCCCACCCGAAGTTCTTCCAGTAGGCAGTGTCGTCGTTGCCGGCGGTATGCGGCTTGACCAGGGTCATGTTGACCGGGTCATAGGGTTGTTTGCCGCGCATCACCTTGACCGGCCAGATCAGCGATTTGCCGTCGGTCGGGCTGCCCTCGAAGCTGTTGATCGGGACGATACCACCCGCCTTGATCTTGTCGCCGAGCAGGGTGTAGTTCACCTTGCCGTTGAACCACATGTATTCCGGCACCACGTTTTCCTTCACCACGAAGTCGCCCTTCTTGGCGTCGTAGATCACGTGGCCCTTTTCGTCCTTCTTGATCAGCGGCTTGCCGTCCGGCCCCATCTTGCCGGCGGTCGACCAGTCCCAGGACATCTTGGTCGCCACCCCGCCACGGGCAAAGGTGGGGATATGGCAGGTCTGGCAGGCGATCTTCTGGGCATGGCTGTTGAGCCGGGCGATCTTCTTGTGCGGGGCGTTGTCGTGGCAGGCCACGCAGGTGGCGGGGTTGCGGCTCTCGTGCTTGCCGCGCATCAGCGCCCCCTTGGTGTCCTTCGCCGTGGTGGCGAACCGGCTGCCCGGCACATCGTGCGACGAGGTGACATGGCAGGTGCCGCAGGTAAAATCATGGCCCGAGGCATCCATGTGTACGTCGAGCGCCTCGTCCGGCGCCGAGAGCGAGCTGTCCATATCGCCGTGCTTGACGCCGTCACCGCCGCCGCCGTTGAAGTGGCAGCCACCGCAGGTGTCGCGGCTGGTCCGCCCGACCTTCTGCGCCACTTTCTGCAGGTCGACCGGTTTGACGATATTGCCCGAGCCGGGCGGGAACTCCATCTCGCGGGTCACCACGTGACCGGCCATGCCGGGCTGCTTGCGGTAGCTGCCCGTGGTGTCGTGGCAGACCAGACAGTCGACGTTCTCCTGCTTGGTGAAATCGAAACTGTTGTCCTTGTAGCCATAGCCGACGTGGCAGGTGGTGCAGAAGGGCAGGTTGGATTCGACTGAGATGCAGAAATTGTTCAGCACATGCTTCTTGCCCAGCTTCTGGTTGGTGGCCGGATTGAGGAATTCCCAGGTCCAGTGCTTGGTCTTCATCACCTGCTTGGCCGCCTCGGTGTGACAGCTCAGACAGGCCTGGGTCACTTCGGGCCCGGAGTTGAAGGTCCGCTGCAGTTCCTTGAACCGGCTGTGGTCAGCCGTACTGCTGGCGCCGACTGCCGTTCCCGTGATGCCCAGGGTTAGCAGCATGGCGCCGGCGGACAGCAGGGCCCGGGACCAGGCATGAGGTTGCATCTTGCTCATAAGGGTCTCCTCGAGTTGGAGTCTGCGATGGCCAGATCAAAAGATAAACAAGTCCTGAATCATTTATACACAAATTTCGTGACGGGGATAATCAACTCGATTTATAGAACCCGTTCCGGGTTGCCGAGCATGTCCATCGCCTGGCCGGGAAGTGGCGGAGCTCCCGGCTGCCATTGGGATGGCGTGGCATAAGATTAATTGAATGGCGATAGCGGCCAGTCTGCCCCGCGGTCGCGATCGATTCGGAGCCTCCTGGAAATAGGCTCTAAGATGGGATCATGCTTATCGAGTGTTATGCCCAGCGTCTGCTCAATCCCTTCCGGGGCGTGGTGCAGATCATCCGCTATGGCCCGGCCGAGGCAGTGAGTTCGGACGGCTTGAACTGGGACATCTACGTCAGCAACGATGAACTGCTGCAGGACCTCGCGCCGGGCACCCGGGTGCAGACCAGCGACATCCGCTATGGCCATTGGTCGCAGGCCGCGGGCCTGCGGCGCGGGCCGATCTATCCCTCGGACGACTTTCTGCGCATGGAGGCCATGGGCGCCGTGGTCTTCGAGCATTTGCTGCAGGTACACGATCGGCTGCCCTTCGCCTTGCGTGACCGTTACGAACTCTGGCTGCTCGACGACGGCGGCCAGCCCCTGGCCCTGCTGCACAGCGTGTTCGACGAACAGGAACTGGCGTTGGAGCAGCAACCGGTCTGGCGCGCCGGCCTGGCGGCACGCGAGGGCTTCGGCAGTGCGGCCTTGCAGCGCATCGAAGGCGGCGGGGAACGGACAGCGGCGGATTACCTGAGCGACTACATCAACCGCAGTGCCGGCACGCAGCCCAGTGCCCAATGGTTCGTGCGCCAGGCGGATGGCTCGGGCCTCGGTCTGCAGGGCATCGGGCTGTCGGAGATGTTTGTCGGCCGCCGGCTCGAGGCCGCCGCCTTCCCCGTCTTCTTTCTGGCCCAGACCGGGCACGATGCCGCCCATGCCGAACTGGTGGCCGATTACCTGGCCTGGCAGGCGCCCTGGCTGTTGCTCTTGCCCGATCTCGAGCCGGCGACGCGCCGGCGCCTGGAAGTGCAGGCGCGGCAACAACCCTTCGTGGTCGAGCAGCAATACCGTTTGTATCCGGCGCTGGCGGACCCGGCCCAGATTCAGGCAGCCCGGGTCGAAGCGATGCTGAGGCGGAGTCAGATGCAGCAGGAGGACGGGGCGGGGGCGCTGTCGACTTTTTATATCGAACTGAATCCCGCCGGCGGCAACTACACCTGACCGGCGGGGACGGCGATTCAAACCACGCTGCCGAAACCCTTGTCGGCGGCACCGGCTGGCGGGGTCAGCCCGGCGATGTGGCAGCCCTGGGCGATCGGACCACCTGGGAAGAGCTGATACAGATATTTGATGCCACCCTCGGGATGGAAGTGTTCATCCAGGGCGTCGTGCAGTTCGCGCACGTTGATATGACCTTCCTCGTGCTGGGCGTAATACTCCTGCAATGCGCAGATGACCTGCCAATGGGCCTCCGTCATGCGCAGACCCATTTCACGCGCGGCTTGCTCGCCGACAGCGCGGCTCCAGTCGATGGGGGCATGGGGAAAATCCGGATCGGGCACGGGTTCGAAACCGGGACGGACGAAGTCTTGGGTCGTTGCGGCCATGATCGTCTCCTTGTCTTTCTGCTTGGAGATTTCAGGCTAGAACAATCCCGTGCACTAACAAGTACGCAGAAATACTAGCCGAGCCGCCGCCAATCGCTGAAGCAGGCGGCCTGTCCGGCCGGATTTCCCGCCTGATCGAACAGGTTCCACACCGTGGCCGCGTGGATGCTGAAACGCCGCCCGGACTTGCCGATCCGAATGCCGCTGTAGTCGTCGATGAAGCCCTGATCACGCACGCGCGCGAGCAGGCGCTCGCGTTCCTCACGCAGCATCGGTTCGGCCGAATAACGCGAGGGCAGGCCGACGATTTCATCCCAGGACATCTCAAACAGGTGCTGCGCGGTGAGATTGGCGTATGTGAATTCGGGGTCGGCCGCGCTGTCGTGCGACAGCACGGCGAAAGGGGCCTGGTACAAGGCGCGGGCCGCCTCGAGCGGTGGCAGGCCGGGATCGATCAAATCGCGCCCGGTCCAGTGCCGATGCCAGCGCAGCAGCCGCGTGGCGTGTTCGGCCAGCCAGGCGTTGGCTGCGCTGGGTTCAGGCATGCGGCGGCTGTCCCAGGCACGCCAGATCGTCCGCCTCCAGCCAGCGCCACGCGCCCGGCGCCAGGTCGTCGGGCAGGGTGAGGCCGCCGATGGCGATGCGGCACAGGGCCTCCACCCGGTTGCCGGCGGCGGCCAGCATGCGCTTGACCTGGTGATATTTGCCCTCGATCAGGGTGAGGTGGATCAGATGCGCGTCGATCCGCGCGCAGGCCGCGGCCGCAATCGGCCTGGGCTCGTCGTGCAGTTGCACGCCGCGGCGCAGGCACGCCAGTTGCGCGTCGTCCACCGGGTGCTTGGTGGTCACCGCGTAGACCTTGGCCACCTTGTGCTTGGGTGAGGTGAGCCGGTGGATGAACTGGCCGTCGTCGGTCAGCAGGAGCAGGCCGGTGGTGTCCTCGTCCAACCGGCCGACGCTCTGCACCTCACGGTTGACCAGCGGCTCGGGCAGCAGGGAGAAGATGCTCGGATGGTGCTTGGGCGCGCGCGAGCACTCGTAGCCCTGCGGCTTGTGCAGCATGAGGTAGGCATGCGCGCGGTAGCGCCAGGGCTCGCCGTCGACGCTGAAGGTCAGGTCCTGCGGTTCCAGTTCGATGAAGGGGTCGTCGCAGATCGCGTCGCCGATGGCGACCAGACCGTGCCGGATCATGGCCCGGCATTGCTTGCGGCTGCCGAAGCCCTGCGATTGCAGGATGCGCTCGAGTTGCATGGCAGGGAGCCTGTTTGCAAAGGCGGCAATGTTAGCCGAATTCAACCCGCCGGGGTGGCGGCCCGGATGATGTAGCCACCGGATTTCTCGTCGTACTCCAGGCGCAGCAGGCCGCGTGCCTGGGCCTCTTCCAGCAGCTGGCCGAAGGTGCGGAAGCCGTGGTAGGTCTCGTTGAAGCCGGGTTTGCGCCGCTTGAGCGCCTGCTTGACCATGGAGCTCCAGATCTTCTCCTCCTCGCCGCGCTCCTTGATCAGGTCCTCCACCGTGGCCATCACCAGGTCCAGGGCCTCCTGGCGTTTGGCCTCTTCGCTCTTGCCGGCGGCCTTGGCGCCGGTCTTGGCGGCCGGCGGCTTCGGTTTCGCCTTGCGCGCCTTCTCGGCCTCGCGCACCAGGTCGTCGTAGAAGATGAATTCGTCGCAGTTGGCGATGAGCAGGTCGGAACAGGAGTTCTTCACCCCGACCCCGATCACCAGCTTGTTGTTTTCCCGCAGCTTGGACACCAGGGCCGAAAAATCCGAGTCGCCGCTGATGATGACGAAGGTGTCGACATGCGCCTTGGTGTAGCAAAGGTCGAGCGCATCCACCACCATGCGGATGTCGGCCGAATTCTTGCCCGACTGGCGCACGTGGGGAATCTCGATCAGCTCGAAGGCGGCCTCGTGCATGGCCGTCTTGAACTCCTTGTAGCGCTCCCAGTCGCAATAGGCCTTCTTCACCACGATGTTGCCCTTGAGCAGCAGGCGCTCCAGCACCTTCTGGATGTCGAACGCGGCGTATTTGGCATCGCGCACGCCCAGGGCGACGTTTTCGAAATCGCAGAACACGGCCATGCTATGGGTGTTGGTCTTGAGGGTCATCGTCTCTCCCGGCATTTGACTTGCGGTGGTGGGGCGCTGGCACCGTTACACTTGGCAGATTAGCACGCAGCCGGGAGCACCAAGTCGCCATGGCCGAAGACGTCACGCTCAAACGCACCCTGTCGCTGGCCCAGATCACCTATTACGGCCTGGGTACCATTCTGGGCGCCGGCATCTACGTCCTGGTCGGCAAGGTCGCCGGCAGCGCCGGCCTCTATGCCCCGGTCGCCTTCCTGGTGGCGGGCGTGGTCGCCACCTTCACGGCCCTGGCCTTCGCCGAGCTGTCGGCGCGCTATCCCTTGAGCGCCGGGCCGGCGATCTATGTCCAGGAGGGCCTGGGCCTGCGGCCGCTGGCGATCCTGGTCGGCGGCCTCATCGTGCTCACCGGCGTGGTTTCCGGGGCCACCCTGGTGCGCGGCTTCGTCGGTTATTTCCAGCTGTTCCTGCCCCTGCCGGACTGGCTCATCGTCACCAGCCTGATCTTCGGGCTTTGGGCTTTGGCCGCCTGGGGCATCGCCGAATCGGTGCGGGTGGCCGCGCTGATCACCCTGATCGAGGTGGCCGGCCTGCTCCTGATCATTGCGGTCGCTGGCGGGCGTCTGGGCGAGTTGCCGCAGCGCCTGCCCGAACTGCTGCCGCCCTTCGAGCCGGCGGTCTGGCACGGCATCCTGCTTGGCAGCTTTCTCGCGTTTTATGCCTTCATCGGCTTCGAGGACATGGTGACCGTGGCCGAGGAGGTGCGGGAGCCCCGGCGCAATCTGCCGCGCGCCATCCTGCTGGCCCTCGGCCTGGCCACCGCGCTTTATCTGCTGGTTGCCCTGGCCGCGGTGCTGTCTCTGCCGCTGGCGCAGCTGGTGCAAAGTCCGGCGCCGCTGGCCGACATGTTCCGTCAGGCGACCGGCCGGGAGCCGCTGCTGATCGGGCTGATCAGCCTGTTCGCCGTCACCAACGGTGCCCTGATCCAGATCGTCATGGGTTCGCGCGTGCTCTATGGCATGAGCCGGCACGGCTGGCTGCCGCGCGCCCTCGGCTACGTCTCGCCCCGGACCCGCACGCCGCTGATCGCCACCGCCGCCATGGCTCTGGCGGTGCAGGGGCTGGCGCTCGGTGTCGAGTTGGTGACCCTGGCCCAGGCCACCAGCTTCAGCATCCTCATCGTCTTTGCCCTGGTCAACCTCGCGCTGATCCGGGTCAAGCGCCGGCAGCCGGTGGTCGAGGGAGTGCCGAGCTATCCGCTGTGGGTGCCGGTCGCGGGCTGCGCCAGCTGCATTGCCCTGCTGGCCTTTCAGCTCCAGGACTGGCTGAACTAACGCGGCACCTTCATCAACAACAACTGGCCGCCCTCGACCAGGTCTGCATCGGGGTGCTTGTAGTGGGCCTGGACGTTGAGCAGGAAGTAGCGGTTGCGCCGGGTGTCGTAGCCGCGCACGCCCTGGAACAGGCCGCTCACCTCGACGATGCCGGAAGACTCCTCGTCCTCGGTCAGGAACTCGCTGCCGCCTTTGACGAAGCGCTGGCCATCATGCTGGGCCAGCAGGGTCAGGGCAGGGAGCGCGGGCCGGTACAGCCAGATCCGCCCCAGATGGGGCTGATTGCCGGCGTCTTCCTGGATGTACACGTCGTCATTGGCGTCGACGGTCAGGTTGTCCATCATGCGCGGGCCGTCCTGGCTGCCGTCGATCAGCACCTCGATCCGGCCGCCCAGCTCGGGCCGATGGATATCGTCGAAGGTCAGGCGCCAGAGCCGGCTGTTGCCGCCGAAGTTCGCCGTGGTCACGAAGTAGAAGCGGTTCGGCTGTTGCGTGTCCCAGGCGCCGTCTTCCGGCCGCTCGAAGGCGGTGCCGCCTTCGGCCACCAGCTTGAAGCGGCCTTGTTTGAAGCCCAGGGGCGGCTCCTTGTCATGGCCTTCGAGCAGGATGAGGTGGTCGCTGCCGTTGGCCAGGCCGGCCCGTTCGATCGGGTTGCCGTGCGCGGTCTTCTCGCCGACGTAGACATGCACCTTCCCCCCGTCGCTATCGTCCAGGCCGACCACCACGGTCTTGATCTGGGCATACGGGCTGGCCACGGCGTTTTCCCAGGCGTAGCGGCCGAGCCTGGCCAGTTCAAAACTCCGGCCGTCGAGCAGATGGGCGAAGGCGCGGCCGCCACGGGTCTCCTCGCCGTTCAGGAACAGGCGACCCTCGCGGTAGCCCTTGCCGCTGGCCTTGTCATAGAAGGCGGTGGTCGGCGCCAGGTCGGCCGAGCAGAAGCGGCTGAACCCGGTCCCGGGCGCCTCGGCCCAGGCCCCGCCCTGGCCCAGGTGCACGGTCTTGATCAAATCGCCGCCGGCGAGCACCTTGAGGTCGTGCTTGCGGATGCGCCATTGCGAGACAAAGGCGCCCCTGGCACCGTGGGCACGCACGGCGCCGGTCCCTTCCTTCAGCTCGTGGTTCATCAACACGGTGAAGCTGCCGTCGCCGTTGTCATACACACCCACCCCATCGGGGATGCCGGCCATGCGGTAAGGCGTCTTTCCGTCCAGGCCGGGCACCGCGTCGCCCACGGTGAGCAGGCTGGTGAACTCGACCCCCGGGGCGACCGGCACCAGATAGGGCGACTGCGAACTGCTGGGCCCCTGGCCGGCGAGGGCGGACAGGCAGAGGGTGGACAGCAGCAGGGCCAGGGTGGTCTTGGGCAAAGGCATGGGATTTCTCTTCGAAAAAATCAGGCAGCGGGCAAGCTTAGGCGGGACAGTTTTAAGAATGATGACAATCGCAGCCGGTCACAGCGTGGCGAAATGCCGGGCCATGCGTTGGCGCAATTCGGCATCGGGCAGCCGGCCGTAGAGGGCGCCCATGTTCTCCTGCAAATGGGTGACTTTCGAGGTGGCGGGGATGGCGCAGGTCACCGCCGGGTGGGCGATGATGAATTTCAGGAAGTACTGCGCCCAGTTGTCGCAATCGATCTCGCGCGCCCAGGGCGGCAGCGGCTTGCCGCGCACCCGGCCGAACAGGTTGCCGCCCTGGAACGGCCGGTTGGCGATGACCGCGCTGCCGCGCTCCAGGGCCAGCGGCAGCAGGCGGGCCTCGGCCTCGCGGTCGTCCAGGTTGTAGGTGAACTGCACGAAGTCGAAACGGAAGGCGCGCATCGCCGCCTCCAGCTCTTCGTGCCGGCGGCCGTGCGAGGTGGTGATGCCGATGTAGCGGATGCGGCCCTCGGCCTTCATCGCCTGCAGGGTCTCCAGGTGCGTCTGCCAGTCGAGCATGTTGTGGATCTGCATGAGATCGAACCGGGGCAGGCCCCAGAACCGGCGCGAGGCCTCCATCTGGCGCACACCCAGGGCGCGGCCCCAGGTCCAGACCTTGGTCGCGGCGAACAGCGGTGGCTTCTGCGGGAGCCGCTTGAGGCACCAGCCGATCACGTCCTCCGACGAGGCATACATGGGCGAGGAATCGACCAGGCTGCCGCCGCCCTCGAAAAAACCCTGCAGCACCTTGAGCCGCTCGGCGCGCGCGATCATGTCGCCGCCGACATCGAAGGTGATCCAGGTGCCCAGGCCGATCGCCGGCAGCCGCTCGCCGCTGGCCGGAATGGGCTTGCGCAGCGGCGCCGGGGCGGCGGCGGCCGGCAGGGCGGGCAGGCACAGGGCCAGGCCCAGGCCCTGCAGCAATCGACGGCGTTCAGGGTTCATGGCGCATAGACCGTGGCGCCGGCCCATCGGTTTCCACCCGGCCGCGCTTCAGGCCGGCCAGAGCGGCGGCTCGTCCATCGCCGCGATCTGCTCGCGCAGCGCCAGGATGTGATCCTGCCAATAGCGCTGGCTGTTGAACCAGGGGAAGGCGGCGGGGAAGGCCGGATCGGACCAGCGCCGGGCCAGCCAGGCGGCGTAGTGGATCAGGCGCAGGGTGCGCAGGGCCTCGATCAGGTGCAGCTCGCGACTGTCGAATTCCATGAAGTCCTCGTAGCCGGCCAGCACATCGGACAGTTGCCGGATGCGCTCGCCGCGCTCGCCCGAGAGCAGCATCCACAGGTCCTGCACCGCCGGGCCCATGCGGCTGTCGTCGAAGTCGACGAAGTGCGGGCCGTCGTCGGTCCAGAGCACGTTGCCCATGTGGCAGTCGCCGTGCAGGCGGATGCCGGCCACCGCGCCGGCGCGCTCGAAGGCGCGGCGCACGCCGTCCAGGGCCTGGTCCACCACCGAGCGATAGGCCGCCAAGAGGTCGGCCGGCAGCCATTCGCCGGCGAGCAGGAAATCGCGCGGCGCCTCGCCGAAGCTGGCGAGGTCGAGCGTGGGCCGGTGCTCGAACTTCTTCAGGGCGCCGATCGCGTGGATGCGGCCGATGAAGCGCCCCATCCATTCCAGGGTGGCAGGATCGGACAGCTCCGGCACCCGGCCGCCCTGGCGCGGGTAGAGCGCGAAGCGGAAGCCCGCGTGCCGGTGCAGGCTGGTGCCGTCGATCACCAGCGGCGCGACCACGGGGATCTCGCGCTCGGCCAGCTCCCGCGTGAAGGCGTGCTCCTCCAGGATGGCCGCATCGCTCCAGCGCCCGGGCCGGTAGAACTTGGCCACCAGCGCGCCGCCGTCCTCCAGCCAGACCTGGTAGACCCGATTCTCGTAGCTGTTGAGCGCGAGCTGGCGGCCGTCGCCGCGCAGGCCGACGGCGTCCAGGGCATCGAGCACGGCATCCGGCGTCAGGCCGGCGTAGGGGGCGAGGGGTTCCATGGCCGCCATTGTAGTGGCAGCCAATGGCGGAGATGGCGAATGATTCGGCCTATCGACAAACCTTTCCCCCTCCCCCACGCCTGGCGCAGGGGTGGGGAAACGCAGGGCTAATCGGCCGGCACCACGATCGGCTGCGCGCCCCAGATCTGGCTGGCGTAGTCGCTGACGGTGCGGTCGGAGGAAAACTTGCCCATGTGGGCGACGTTGAGGATGGATTTTCGCGTCCAGGCATCCGGCTCGCGGTAGAGCGCCTCGACCGACTGCTGGCAGGCGATATAGGCGGCGTAGTCGGCCAGCAGCAGATAGGGATCGCCGCCCTGGGTCAGGGCGTCGAAGATCGGCCGGAAGCGCGCGCGGTCGTCGGGCGAGAAGTAACCGTTGTTGATCATGTCCAGCGCCTGCTTGAGCTCGGGGTCGGCATGGTAATAGTCCCAGGGGTTGTAGCCGGTGCGGCGCAGCTCGGCCACCTCCTGCGCGGTCAGGCCGAACAGGAAGAAGTTCTCGGCGCCCACCTCCTCGCGAATCTCGATATTGGCGCCGTCCAGGGTGCCGATGGTGAGTGCGCCGTTCAACGAAAGCTTCATGTTGCCGGTGCCCGAGGCCTCAGTGCCGGCGGTGGAGATCTGCTCCGACAGGTTGGCGGCGGGGATGATCAGCTCGGCGTTGGAGACATCGTAGTTGGGCAGGAACACCACCTTGAGCCGGTCATTGATCATCGGGTCGTTGTTGACAATGTCGGCCACGTCGTTGATCAGCTTGATGATGCGCTTGGCCTGCAGATAACCGGGTGCGGCCTTGCCGGCGAAGATCACCGTGCGCGGCACGCCGTCAGCGCCGGCGCGCAGCCGGTTGTACAGGGTGATCACGTGCAGCACATTGAGCAATTGCCGTTTGTACTCATGGATGCGCTTGACCTGCACGTCGAACAGCGAATCGGGGTCGACCTTGAGGTGCAGCCGCTGCGCGATCACCCGGGCCAGGCGGACCTTGTTGTCGCGTTTGACCTGGGCGAATTCGGCACGGAAGCCATCATCGTCGGCCAGCGGCACCAGGCGCCGCAGCTGGCTCAGGTTCTTGAGCCAGCCCTGGCCGATATGCCTGCTGATCAGGGCCGACAGCCCCGGGTTGGCCTGATTCAGCCAGCGCCGGGGCGTGACGCCGTTGGTCATGTTGACGATCCGGTCCGGCCACATCTGATGAAAGTCGGCGAAGATGGTGTCCTTCATCAGCTGGGTGTGCAGCTCAGCCACGCCGTTTACCTTGTGGCTGCCGACGAAGGCCAGGTGCGCCATGCGCACGCGCCGGCCATGGCCCTCGTCGATGATCGACATGCGCCCCCAGCGCGCCGGGTCGTCCGGGTAGCGGTGCATCACGTCCTTCAGGAAGCGGTGGTTGATCTCGTAGATGATCTGCAAATGGCGCGGCAGGATCTTCTCGAACAGTTCCACCGGCCAGGTCTCCAGCGCCTCCGGCATCAGGGTGTGGTTGGTATAGGCGAAGGTGCGGGTGGTGATGTCCCAGGCGCGCTCCCACTCCAGGCCGTGCTGGTCGACCAAAACCCGCATCAGCTCGGGGATGGCGATCGAGGGATGGGTGTCGTTGAGCTGGATCGCCACCTTGTCCGGCAGGTCGTCGAAGCCCGGGTGATGCTTGGCATGGCGTGCCAGGATGTCCTGCAAGGAGGCGCAGACGAAGAAGTATTGCTGCTTCAGGCGCAGCTCGCGCCCCATCTCGGTGGTGTCGTCCGGGTAGAGCACCTTGGACAGGTTCTCCGATTCGTTCTTGTCCTCCACCGCCTTGATGTAGTTGCCCTCGTTGAAATAGCGCAGATCGAAATCGCGGCTGGCCTTGGCCGCCCACAGCCGCATGTTGTTCACCGTGTTGGTGTCATAGCCGGGGATGGGTGAGTCGTAGGCCATGGCCATCACGTCGTCGGTGTCCACCCAGTGGAAGCGCGGCTTGCCATCCTCGTCGGCATAATTCACCACCCGGCCGTTGAACTTCACCTGATACAGCATCTCCGGGCGCGGGAACTCCCAGGGATTGCCGTAGCGCAGCCAGTTGTCCGGATGCTCGACCTGGTAGCCGTTCTCGATGCGCTGGTTGAACATGCCGTATTCATAGCGGATGCCATAGCCATAGCCGGGGATGCCCAGGGTCGCCATGGAATCGAGAAAACAGGCGGCCAGCCGGCCCAGGCCGCCGTTGCCCAGGGCGGCGTCGAACTCCTGCTCGCGGATGCGTTCGGCATCCAGGCCCAGGCCCGCCATTGCCTGCTTGAAGTTCTCCTCGCAGCCGGTGTTGAGCACCGCATTCATCAGGGTGCGCCCCATCAGGAACTCCATCGAGAGGTAATACACCCGCTTGGCGTCCTGCTGGTAATAGCTGCGCATGGTCTTGATCCAGTTCTCGGTCAGCCGCTCGCGCAGGGCATAGGCGGCGCTGTAGAACCAGTCGCGCTCGGTCGCGGTGATCGGGTCCTTGCTGATGGAATAGACGAGGTGGCTGGTGAGCGAGCAGCCGATCGAATGGGCATCCATGCTCAAGGGTGGCAGCTTGGGCACGACGAACTGGCTCGGCTTGTTCTTCATCGGTCTCTCCCCAGAACGGTGCCGCCAGCATAGTATGGGCGGCCCGGGCCCCACAAGCGGGGGCGTGGGCAAGCGGCTGGCACTGCCGTCTCAGACCCCGGCCGGCAGCTTGTTGGCCATCTGCTTCCTGCGGTTCAGCCTGTCGCCGTCGACGATGAAGGTGCCGTCACCCACCGCATGCAGCGTGCGTTTTTCCTTGCGCGCCGTGTTCTTGTAGGCGGCCACGCCTTCCAGCACGATGAGGTTGTGCTTGCTCACCCTGTCGACCACCTTGCATTCGATGTTGGCCAGGCATTCCTTGATCAGGGGTGCCTTGACGTGCTTGCCCGGCTCGGGCGTGAGGCCGAACCGGGCGAACTTGTCGGTGTCGGCGCCGGAGCAGGTGCCGATGCCGACCACCTCGTCCAGCAGATCGACGGTGGGGATGGCGATGACGCACTCCCGGCGTTTGCTCAGCGCGGCGAAGGAGTAGTTCCAGGGGCCGGTGCAGATGGCGAACAGCGGCGTGAAGTCGAGCACCATGGTCCAGGAGAGGGTCATGATGTTGGGCTTCTTGCCGTCGTGGGTGGTCACCAGGACGACGGGTCCGGGTTCCATCAGGGTAAAGGCCTTGCCAAGTTCCATCTCGCGCATGATCGCACCTCCGTGATTCCCGTGCCTGGCCGGCGGCTGCGGCCTTCTGCATCACTGATTGATCCGCAACAAATGTACTTTACCCTCTCCCACCGGGAGCCCCCGCACTGCGAGGATAAAAGGGTGGCGAAGCCGGGTGAGGGAATGGGCGCCGAATGGCGCCCTGGCGGGTGCCATTTCCCTCACCCTGCCCTCTCCCGGAGGGAGAGGGGAAGTAAAGTTGATTCGTTTCCCATCAATAACCTTGCACTGCATCCCACAGGCAACCGGCGCGGGGTGGGGTTTCCCACTGATATAGCCGCTTATTTCAGCAGTGTAGTCCTCGCCAAGGTGGATGCATGGGGCAGTTTTCCGCCATGTTCCGGGCCAACAAAAACGCCGGCTCGGGGCCGGCGTTTTGTAGGGTGCGTTCCACGCACCATGTGAAGGTGCGCGGAGTGTTTATCCTCGCGCAGCGGGGGCACCCTATGGCATGTTCATTCAGCTCAACTGCTGAATGCCGGCCACCACCCAGCCCTGGCTGCCGTCGGACGGCTTGGTCAGGTGCCAGACCTCGTCGAAGGCCTCGGGCACAGCGTTGGCCTCTTCCCGCACCAAGCCGTAAAAGCGCACGCTGGCGCGCAGGCGGTTGCCCTCCTCGGCGCACTCCAGCACCTCGGCCTCGAGCCGGGTCACGTCGGTCTGCTGCTTGGCCGCGCCGCGCTCGGCCAGTTGCAGTCTGACCTCGGCGAACATCTCGGGCGAGGTGAACTCGCGGATGTCGTCCAGGTTACCGGCGTCGTAGGCCGCCTGCATGCGCAGGAAGTTGAGCTTGGCCTGGCGCGTGAAGGCCTCGGCATCGAAGCCGGGGGGCAGCACAGCCGGACCGGCCTGGGGCGCCGCCTTGCCGCCGGCCGCGGGTTCGGCCTGGAAGGGCATGACGTTGCCGCCCGCCGCGGCGCCGGCATATTGCATGGCTGGGGCCTGGCGCTTGCGGGTGAGGAACTTGAACAGCAGGAACGCCGCCATGATCAGGAGTGCGATCATCAGGAAGTTCGCCAGCTCCTCGCCTAAGCCGAGGTGCGAGGCGAGGGCTGCCAGCCCCAGACCGGCGGCCAGGCCGGCGATGGGGCCCATCCAGCTGCGTTTGCCAGTCTGGGCCGCGCCGGCGCCGGCCGGGTTCGGGGCGGCGTTGGCCTGCTGGGCCGGGGCCTCGGCGGGTTTCTGGGGCGGGGTGGCCTGGCGCTGGCTGATCGAATCGCGCTGGATGCCGGAGGACTTGCCGCCGCCGAAGCGTTTGGCCTCGGCATCGTGCAGGGGCAGGGCCAGGCCAACGAACACGGCCAGCAGGGCGGGGAAAAATCGCGTCATATCAAGCTCCTTGAGTGAATTGGTTTTGGGGCTGTCCGGATACAGAGCGGGGCGGCGGCAAAAAGTTCTGGCTTCAGGCGCCGAGCTCGCCGCCGGACACCCAGAACTCCGCCCCCTTGTTCAGGAATTCCTGCACCGGCACGTAGTGCGAGCCGTCGCAGGAGAAGGTGAGACCGACCACGCCGTTGAAGATGTTGAGCGTGCCGCTGCGCAGATACAGCATCTCGTCCATGAAGCGCAGGTTTTTCAGGCCCTGCAGCACCGGGCCGATCTGGCTCGCGCCGACCTCGGCGTTCTTCGGGTAGGGCCGGCGCGGATAGGCCAGGCAGCTGTCCGGGCTGGTCAGCTCCTGGATGTCGAGCAGGCGATAGCGGTAGGGGTCGTCGATGTGCCAGGCCACGGCCCGGCTGCTCGAGAAGTGCAGGATGATGTGATACACCCCGTGCGCCACCATCAGCTCCTCGACCACGCCCAGCACGGTGTCGATCTGCTGGTCCATCAGGCTGTCGCTGCGGGTCTGGTGGAACACCGCGCCGCGGATCGAGGGGTCGCCCTTGAGCTGGCGCCACTGGGTCGGCTGCTGCGACAGCTCGCGCGTGATCGGCAGGTCTCTGAGGTCGAAGTCGACGCCGACGAAGCCGAGCACCCGGCCTTCCGGGCTGCGCACGACCTGAATCGCGGTGAGCGAGGGGCGCCGGGCCCGCTCGCTGATGTAGGCCTGCGACAACAAAAAGCCCTCGGCCGGCACCGCCTCCTTCATGTAGGGGCGGTGCGAGCGATCGCGGCCGAAGTCCTCGCCGATCAGGCCCTCGCGGCTCATATTGCTGCTGACCTGGACGCCGTTGGTGTCCATGACGTACATGAAATTGCCGAAGGGCAGGGTGCGGAAGGCCTCGCTCAGCACCACATCCAGGCTGACCCGGTCGCCCCAGGCCCGGCCGCAGGCCTCGGCGGCGCGGGCCAGCGGCTCGCGCAGCATGCCGGTGAGCGCCTCGCGCTGGCGGGCGATCTGTTCCTGCAGGGTGTCTTGCGACTCGGCGGGCATGATTGAAATCGATCGGTGAAACAGGCGGCCAAGTATAGCAAGGCCCGATGTCCGGATTCTTACCAACAGCGGGCGCGCTGCGATTGTGCTAGCGTTGAGGCCACCAACAGGAGGCTTGGCACGGCAATGATCCCTGCGCCGCTACCGGACAACGAGAGGGAACGCCAGCGCGCGCTGGACGAGTTGAACATCCTCGACACCATCGAGGAGCCGGCCTACGACGATCTCACGTTTCTCGCCGCCCAGATCTGCCAGACCCCGATCGCCCTGGTCAGCCTGATCGACCGCGAGCGCCAGTGGTTCAAGGCGCACCACGGTCTGGCGCAGCGGGAGGGCCCGCGCGAACTGGCCTTTTGCGCCCATGCCATCCTGAACGATGATCTGCTCATCGTGCCCGATGCGCGCAAGGACGCGCGTTTTCACGACAATCCGGCGGTGACCGGGGCGCCGTATGTGAAGTTCTATGCCGGGGCGCCGCTAATTCTGCGCGACAACATCCGGGTCGGCACCCTGTGCGTGATCGACGACCACGCGCGCGATCTCACCGAGGCCCAGCGCCAGGCACTGGCGGCCCTGGCCCGGCAGGTGGTGAGCCAGATGGAGCTGCGCCTGCGGCTGCAGCAACTGGCCCAGCTCGACCAGGCCAAGGACGAATTCATTTCCATGGTCAGCCACGAACTGCGCACCCCGCTGACCTCGATCAACGGCGCGCTCGCCCTGCTCAAAAGCCAATCGGTCGGCGCCCTGACGGACCAGGCGGCCGGTCTGGTCGACATCGCCCAGCGCAACGGCGAACGTCTGCTCCACATCGTCAACGACATCCTCGACCTGGCCAAGCTCGAGGCCGGCAAGCTGTCCCTGCATCTGGCCCCGGTCGACCTGGCAGCGCTGCTGCGTCAGGCCATCGAGCTGAATCAGCCCTACTGCGCGAAGTGCAAGGTCGTGGCCAAGCTGCGCCGCACCGATGACCAGGCCCCGCTTTGGGTGCTGGCCGACGCGCAGCGCCTGCTGCAGGTGATGAGCAACCTCATCTCCAATGCCGCCAAGTTTTCCTATCCCAACGACACCGTGCTGGTGACCCTGGGGCGCGAGGGCGACAGGGCCAGGGTGGGGGTGACCGACCACGGCCCCGGCATCCCGCCGGAAAAACAGCAGGAGCTGTTCACCAAGTTCAGGCAACTGCATGACCGGCAGAACACCAAGCTGCCCGGCACCGGCCTCGGCCTCACCATCTGCAAGCTCATCGTCGAACTGCACCAGGGCAATATCGGCTGCGACTCGGTGCCCGGCACCGAAACCACCTTCTATTTCACCCTGCCGCTGCACGCCGGCTGAGCGGACGGCTCAAGCCAGGCTGTCGAGAAAGCGCTGGCGCGCCGCCTCCAGCTCGGCCCGCAGCAGCCGGTGTTGGGTGACATCGGCGCTGCTCCGGTCGAGCAGGCGCTGGCAGTCGGCGGCAAAGGCCTCGAAGGCGGCCAGCACCGTGGTTTCGTCCAACACCCGGTTGGGGCGGGTGACGGGGGTGGGCGCCCCGTCCAGCGGCGTGAGCTCGGCATAGCGTGGAATCAGCTTCTGCCCGCCCGCCTCGCCCGAGGCGGCGAGCGGGCTGGTCTTCACATAGACCCGGCCTTGGTATTCGAAGCGTGCGCCCAGGGGCAGTTGGCTGAATTTCACGGGCACCCCCTCAGAGCCGTTTTTGCCGCTCCAATTCGCCCAGGTAGCGGGAATAACCCAGTTCCACGATCTCGCCCCGGCTTGCCCGCTGCACGGCGGCGACGAAGCCGAGCGCCTCGTCCTCCGGGTCGTCCGCCACCACCAGCAGTTCGCCCGAGGTCAGGCGGATGCGAATGCCGTTGACCAGGGCGTTGGGGTCGGCCTCGGTGATCAGATAGAGCGGGCATTCCTCGAAGGCGGCGATCTGAGCGAGGTTGAGATAGAGCTCGGGCAGGTCAAAGCGGCGCACGGCGCGGCAGCGCGCCGGATGGCCGTGGCCGAAATGCTCGGGGGCTTGCTGCTCGATTTCCTGCAGGGGGTGGAGTTTGATGAAGGGCATGGTGGGTCCGACGGCAACGCAGCCCGTATTATGCCGCCAGCTCAGGAACTGCACGACAGCATGGAACAACCCGCCTTGTGCCGTGCCCAGTCCGGTCGCCGGGCGGCGAAGCGCTCGCGTCCCGGCTGCTCGTCGTAGGGGCGGCGCACGAGGTCGAGCAGCTCGTGCACGCTCGACAGGTCGCCCTGCTCGGCCAGATCGATCGCCTCCTGCGCCAGGTAGTTGCGCAGCACATAGCGCGGGTTCACCGCCTGCATCTTCGCTCTGCGCTCGGCCGGCTCCAGGCCTTCCTGGCGCAGGCGCCCGGCATAGCGCGCCAGCCAGTCCTGCCAGGCTGCGCGATAGCGGTCGCGCAGTGCTTCCGAATAAAAGGCCTCATTGAGCGGCGTCAGGCTGGGCGCCTGGGTATCGACCTGGGCCAGATGGCGGAAGAACAGGGTCATGTCCACCTCGGCGCGCTGCATGAGTTCGAAGGCCTCAGCCACCAGCTCGCCATCTTCCCGGTTCAGGTGATGCAGGCCGAACTTGGCCGCCATCATGCGACGGTATTCGTCGGTGTAGACCTCGATGAAGCGGTCCAGGCCGTGGTGCAGGGGACCGAGTGTGGGAAACACCGGCACCAGCGCCTCGGCCAGGCGCGAGAGATTCCAGTGCGCGATCTGCGGCTGGTGGCCGAAACGGTAACGGCGGCCCTCGGCGTCCGTGGTGTTGGGCGTCCAGTCCGGGTCGTAGTTGTCGATCCAGCCGTAGGGGCCATAGTCGATGGTCAGGCCCAGGATGGACATGTTGTCGGTGTTCATCACGCCGTGCACGAAGCCCACCCGCATCCAGTGCGCAATCAGGCGCGCCGTGCGCTCGCACACCTCGGCAAACCAGCGGGCGCGCCTTTCCGGCACATCGCCTTCGATCTCGGGGAAATCGCGCGCGATGGTGAAGTCCACCAGTTTTTCCAGCAGGGCGGTGTCGTTGCGCGACGTGAAGATCTCGAAATTGCCGAAGCGGATGAAGCTGGGCGCGACCCGGCACACCACGGCGCCCGGCTCGTAGCGCGGGTTGCCGTCGTAGAACATGTCGCGGACGACCGGCTCGCCGGTGGCCACCAGGCTGAGCGCGCGCGTGGTCGGCACGCCCAGGTGATGCATGGCCTCGCTACAGAGGAATTCCCGGATCGAGGAACGCAACACCGCCCGGCCGTCGGCCCGGCGGGCATAGGGCGTGGGGCCGGCGCCCTTCAATTGCAGTTCCCAGCGCTCGCCCCGGGCATTGATGACCTCACCCAGGTTGATCGCCCGCCCATCGCCCAGCTGCCCGGCCCAGTGGCCGAACTGGTGGCCGCCGTAGCAGGCGGCGTAGGGCTCCATGCCCTCGAGGAGTTGGTTACCGGCGAACACCTGGGCGAATTCGGGAGTATGGATGTCGGCCTCGGCGATGCCGAGCAGTTCGGCCACCTCGGGCGAATGGGCGAGCAGCTGCGGTTGCCGCACCGGTGTCGGCAGCACGCGCGACCAGCAGGCGCCGTGCACCTGACGCCGGCGCGGGCCTTCCTCGGGGTCGCCCGGCAGCTCGGCGATGAAGCGGTTGTCGAATTTGAGAGCGAGCATGGGAGGAAGGCTTGAACAGGATGCCTAACGATATGCGGCCCACCGCCCGGAAATCAAGGCCGGGCGCGGGTTTTCGGGCGGCATGCCCCTGCGCGAAACAGGGTTAAGGGGGCACGCGCCTGTGTTACCTTTGGCCTGGATTCCCGTCGTGCCCGCAGGATCATCCCCCTCCCTGCCTCCCCCGCGCGCGGGGGAGGAGAAGGTCTCGCTCCCCGCTTGCCCCGGCGGCGGGGGGATCGTCTCCCTCCCCAGCGATGGGGAGGGTGGGGGTGGTTTTTGAATGCTCTGTGACTCAGGACCGATCGTGACATGACCCAAGCCCTCGACACCGTCCGCGCCTATCACGAACGGACCAAGCACCACTTCCGGCGCTATGCCGACGGCCCCGGCGGCCTGGACTGGGCGACCCAGCCCGACCCCTTCCGCACCTATGCCGGCAGCCCGCAGATCCCGCTGCCGCTGCTGGCCGAAAACAGCCCCCTGTGTCAGGTGAAATACCTCGAGCTCTACACCGGCGCCATCGCGCCGCAGCCGCTCAGCCTGGCCAATCTGGCCGCCCTGCTGGAATTGAGTTTCGGCCTCTCCGCCTGGAAGCAATATGGCGCCAGCCGCTGGGCCCTGCGCTGCAATCCCTCCAGCGGCAATCTGCACCCGACCGAGGCCTATGTCGTGGTGCAGGGCGTGGCCGGCCTCGCCGACGGCGTGCATCACTACGTCAGCCGCGATCACCTGTTGGAGCAGCGCTGCGCCTTCGCCGGCCCGGCGCTGCCGGCGGGCGGTTTCCTCGTGGGGCTCTCCGCCATCCACTGGCGCGAGGCGTGGAAATACGGCGAACGCGCCTTCCGCTATTGCCAGCACGATGCCGGCCACGCCCTGGCCGCGCTGCGCTACGCCGCCGCCGTGCTGGGCTGGCGCGTGCGCCTGCAGGATACCTGGGCCGATGCCGAGATCGCCGCCCTGCTCGGGCTCGACCGTGCCCAGGACTTCGGCCACGCCGAGCGCGAGCAGCCCGATCTGCTGCTGTGGGTCGAGACGCAAGGGAGCGATCAGCCATCAGCAATCAGCATGGAGCCGCTGCTCGCGGCCGCCGGCCAGTGGGCCGGCCGGGCCAACGTGCTTTCGCCCGAGCACAAGCACGACTGGTCGGTGATCGAAGCGGTGGCCGAGGCCAGCCGCAAACCGCGCACGCCGGCGCTCGCCTGGTCGCCACCCCCGCTGCCCGCGCCCCTGCCCAGCACCTGCGCGGCCGGTGCGGTCGAGATCATCAAGCAGCGGCGCAGCGCCCAGGCATTCGACGGCGTCACCGCGATCAGCGCGCCAGCCTTCTACCGCATGCTGGATCTGACCCTGCCGCGCGCCGGTGTGCCGCCGTGGGATGCCATCGCCTGGCCGCCGCGCATCCATTTGGTCTTGTTCGTGCATCGGGTCGAGGGCCTGGTGCCCGGCGTTTATTTCTTCCTGCGCCAGGACGGCATCGAGGCGCGCATGCGGGCCGAGCTGTCGAGCGAATTTTGCTGGGAGGGCGTCGCAGGCTGCCCGGCCCACCTCAGGCTTTACCGCGTGGTGGCGGCCGACGCCCGCAATGCCGCGCGCGCCCTCTCCTGCCATCAGGACATCGCGGCCGACAGCGCCTTCAGCTTAGGGATGCTGGCCGAATACGAGCGCGCCCTGGAGGCGGGGCCGTGGGCGTATCGGCAACTCTATTGGGAGGCCGGCATGCTCGGCCAGGTGTTGTACTTGGAGGCCGAGGCCGCCGGGCTGCGCGGCACCGGCATCGGCTGCTTCTTCGACGACGGCGTGCACGATCTGCTGGGGATTCGAGGCCACTGGCTGCAAAGCCTGTACCACTTCACCGTGGGCGGCGCCCTCAGCGACGAACGGCTGCAGACCCTGCCGCCCTATGCCCATCTGCGCCGGGCGTGAGCGGCGTTGAACTTTACGGTAGCGGGCGGCGGCGATAGCCGTCCCGGTCGAGGACGACGAAGCTGCCGACCAGCCCATCGGCGATAGCGCCGAACAGGCGGATCAGGTGTTCGGCAGGTTCTTCGGGTTGGGCAGGAATAAAGCGCAGGTAGATCAGCCCGGAAGGGCAGGGCAGCCGGCGCACATAGATCAATGCGCCATAGTCGCGGTCGAAGGTGAGCAGGATGCGGCTTTCTTCATGGGCGCGGCGCAGCACTTCTTCATCCGTCGTGCCCGAGGCACCTTCCAGCACAGCGGCGACGTCATGCCCCTGTTCGCGAAGTAACCGAATGGTGGCAAGTGGGATGTTCTCGTTGGCGAGTAGTCTCACGCCGCCAGGACCTGGCCGATGAATTGCTCGTCATGCAGGCAGGCGGCGCTGAAGGCGAAGACAGCCTTCAGGTCCTCGCGGCTCAGCTGGGGATAGTTTTCCAGCACTTGGGCCTCGCTCCAGCCCTGTGCGAAAAGACCCAGAAGGAATTCGACGGACAGACGGGTACCCTTCACGACCGGCTTGCCAGCCAGAATCTCCGGGTTCACCTCGATATGCGGTTTCCAGTCCATGTCTGACTCCTGTTTGTTCTGGCCATTGTAGCCCAGGATAAAAAAACCTAGCGCCCCAGAAAATCCTTCTTGCCCAGCGCCACCCCGTTGTGGCGCAGGATGGCGTAGGCCGTGGTGACGTGGAAGAACAGGTTGGGCAGCACGCGCTGGAGCAGATAGTCCTGGCCGGGATAGGTGTTCACCGTCTCGCCGCGCTTGATCACCACCTCGCGCGTCTCGCTGCCGTCGATCTGCTCGGGCTTAAAGGTCTCCAGATAGGCGATGGTCTTCCTGATCCGCTCGCTCAGCTCGGCAACGCTCTGCTCACCGCCGCCGAGCTCCGGCGCCTCCAGCCCGGCCAGGCGGGCTGCGCCGTTCTTGGCGTGGTCGCAGGCCAGCTGCACCTGCTTGGTGAACGGGAACATGTCCGGGTAGAGGCGGAAGCTGAGCAGGGCGGC
Source organism: Thiobacillus sp. UBA2597 (assembly GCA_002339725.1). Lineage (GTDB taxonomy): Bacteria > Pseudomonadota > Gammaproteobacteria > Burkholderiales > Thiobacillaceae > Sulfuritortus. The sequence goes on along the minus strand of DDKN01000050.1, from coordinate 1,989 downwards.
CGGGTCGATCCGCTGCGCCGCGCAATGGGCCGCCGCCTTGTCCAGGATGGCGGCGAGATTGTTCAAGGCGCGGATGAACACGGGCACCGAGGCCTGATACATGGAAAGGGACATGGCTGCACTCCTGCTGTTTTGATGGGACACGAATCGACTTGACTTCCCCTCTCCCGGTGGGAGAGGGTCAGGTACATTTGTTTTGGATCAATCAAGGTGGAAAACAAAAAATCATCATAGCCGAAGACGCGGGCCGGCCTGGCATCAGCCCCGCGTCTTGTAGGGCAAATGCCGCGCCTGCTCGGCCTCGTAGTCCGCCAGCGCCTCGCTCTCGCGGGCCAGAAAGCGCGCCAGCCGATCGCGCATGCCGGTGTCGGCGATCCAGAACGCCGACCAGGTCGGCACCGGCTCGAAGCCGCGGCTGAGCTTGTGCTCGCCGCCGGCGCCCGGCTCGAAGCGCTCGAGGCCATGGGCGATGGCGTAGTCGATGCCGCGGTAATAGCACAACTCGAAATGCAGCCCGGGGCAGGCGATGTCCGTGCCCCAATGGCGCCCGAACAGCGTGTGGGCGTTGCGATAGCAGATGGCCGAGGCCACCGGCACCTCGCCCTGCCAGGCGAGGAACAGCACCAGGCGCCGGCCCAGCTCGGCCGCCACACGCGGAAAGAAGGCCGGGGAAAACGCCGGGTGGTTGCCGTGGCGCAAAAAGGTGCTGCGGTAATGGCGGTGGATGGCCGGCCACCAGGCGGCATCGATCTCATCGCCGTGGCGCACCTCGATGCGCAGGCCGGCTTCGAGCACCGCGCGCCGCTCGCGCTTGAGCTTCTTGCGCCGGTCGGCGCTCAGGCTGGCCAGAAAAGCGTCGAAGTCGGCATAGCCGCGGTTGAGCCAGTGAAACTGCACCCCGCGCCGCAGCAGCAGGCCGGCCGCCGCCAGCAGGTCGCGCTCGCTCTCGCGCACGAACAGGCATTGCCAGGAAGAGGCCTGCCACTGCGTCACCAGGTCCTTGGCCGCGGCGATCAGGCCGCGCTGGATCGCCGCGGCATCGCCCGCCGCGGCCAAGAGGCGCGGCCCGGGCGAGGGCGTGAACGGCACGCCGGTCACCAGCTTGGGGTAATAGGCCAGCCCGGCCTGGCGCCAGGCCGCGGCCCAGCTCCAGTCGTGCGAGAAATCGCCGAAGGAATGCTGGCGCAGATACAACGGCAGCAGGCCGGCCAGTTGTCCGGCCGCGTCGCGCAGGGCCAGGTGCATGGGCTGCCAGGCCAGCTCGGGCCCGGCGGCGCCGGTCTGTTCCGCCGCCGCGAGAAAGGCGCGGCTCACGAAGGGGTCGTCGCCGGTCGCCAGGCCTTGCCAGGCCGCCGCCGGCAGCTCGGCCGCCCCGGCCAGCAACTCGCCGCGCAGGCTCATGGGCGGGCCCAGACCAGGCAGCGGTTGTTGGCCGGCATGGCCCGGTCCTCGATCAGCTCCAGGCCGATGTCCGCCGCCAGGGCGTGCACCGCCTCGAAATCGCGGATGCCCTGGTGGGCGCCGCGTTGTTTCAGCCAGGCATCGAACTCGGCATTGCTCGCGCTGGTGAACCGGCCGTTGTAATTGAACGGGCCGTAGATGATGAGCTTGGCGTCAGGGGCCAGCACCCCGGCCAGGCCGGCGAAGGTGCGCTCCACCTCGGCCCAATGCATGATGTGCAGGGTGTTGGCGCTGAACACCGCATCATAGCGTTGCGCCGGCCATCGGCCGTTGACGTCGAGGGCGAGCGCCGGCGGGGTGTTGGCCAGGCCCGCCTCGGCCAGCCACAGTTCGATGCCCGGCAGATTCTCCGGCCGGTCCGAGGCCTGCCAGATCAGGTGGGGCAGGGCGGCGGCGAAGAACACCGCGTGCTGGCCGGTGCCGCTGCCGATCTCCAGCACCTGGCGCCGGTCGGCGAAATGATCGCGCAGCACCTCGAGAATCGGCGCGCGGTTGCGCTCGCAGGCAGGGGCGTGGGGTTTTTCGGTC
>DDKN01000016.1 GCA_002339725.1 Thiobacillus sp. UBA2597 | reverse complement strand
CTGGTGCGGGTGCTGACCACGCATCTGGAGTATTACTCGGCCCGCCAGCGTCTGGCCCAGGTCGAGGCGATACGCGCCCTGCATCGCAACGCCTGCGATCACGCCCGCCTCATCCGGCCGGGCGAGGCCGGGGGCGGGCCGTTCGACGCCCTGCCGCGGCCGGCCTCGGCCATCCTCTGCGGCGACATGAACAGCGGCCCCGAGGCACCGGAGCGCGCCCGGCTGCTGGCAGCGTTCGAGGCGGGCGCGCCGGCCCTGGTCGACGCCTGGCAGGCGGTGCATCCGGCCACGCCGCACCTGCCGACGGCCGGCATCCACCCGGTCGACTGGCTGGATGCACCGACCTGCTACGACTTCATCTATGTCACCGAGGACCTGGCCGGCCGGCTCACCGCCTGCGAGGTGGACACGGTGACCGATGCCTCGGATCATCAGCCGGTGTGGATCGAGCTGGTTTATTGATCAAAAACACATGTACTTGCCCCTCTCCCACCGGGAGAGGGTAGGGTGAGGGAAATGGCGTCCGACAGGGCGCCTTTCGGCGCCCATGCCCTCACCCGGCTTCGCCACCCTTTTATCCTCGCGGTGCGGGGGCTCCCGGTGGGAGAGGGGAAGTAAAGTTGATTCGTTTCCCATCAATAATCGGCTTCTGGGGCAGTGATGGCAGGGCGTCTTCCCCACCCCGGCCCTCCCCATGAATGGGGAGGGAGCTTCGTGCTTCTAATGCATGGGGAGGGTGTTTCGATGTATTCGCCATGAAGGGGGAGGGCGTCATGCGCCTCCCCATGAATGGGGAGCACTTCCTGCCCCTCCCCCATTCATGGGGGAGGCTGGGAGGGGGATTTCACAGCCCTCACCGGCGGCTCACGGCTGACCGGACCCCAGCAGGTGTTCGACCAGGCGCACCCAATAGCTGGCGCCCAGGGTGAGGATGTCGTCGTTGAAGTCGTAATGCGGGTTGTGCAGCATGCAGCCGCCTTCGCCCAGGCCGTTGCCGATCCAGACATAGCAGCCGGGCTTTTCCTTCAGCATGTAGGCGAAGTCCTCCGCCCCCATCGAGGGTTTGAGGTCGGTGCGGGCATTCGGCTCGCCGACCAATTGCGCGATGACGTGGCGGCAGATTTCGGCCTCGGCCGGCGTGTTCACCGTGGGCGGATAGCCGCGCCGGTAATCGAGGCCGACCTGCACGCCATGGGCGGCGCCGATGCCGGCACAGATGCGTTCCATCGCCGCCTCGACCTGATCCTCCACCTCGGGCCTAAAAGCGCGCACGGTGCCGCCCAGGGTCACCACATCGGGAATCACGTTGTAGGCCTCGCCGGCGTGAAAGCGGGTGGTGCTGAGCACCACGGCATCGAGCGGGTCGACATTGCGCGAGGCGATGCTCTGCAGGGCCTGGACCAGGGCGGCGCCCGCCAGCACCGGGTCGGCGCCCTGGTGCGGCATGGCGGCGTGGGCGCCGTGGCCGCGGATGGTGATGTCGAACTGGTCGGCGCAGGCCATGACCGGGCCGTTGTGGATGGCGAACTGGCCTGCCGGCAGGCCAGGCCAGTTGTGCATGCCGAACACCTGGTCGACGGGGAAACGTTCGAACAGGCCCTGTTCGATCATCACCCGGGCGCCGCCCACGGTCTCCTCGGCCGGCTGGAAGATGAAGGCCACGCTGCCGTCGAACCGGCGGGTGGCGGCCAGGTATTCGGCGGCGGCCAGCAGCATGGCGGTGTGGCCGTCGTGGCCGCAGGCGTGCATCTTGCCGTCGTGCCTGGAGCGGTGCGGGAAGTTGTTCTGCTCCTGAATCGGCAGGGCGTCCATGTCGGCGCGCAGGCCAATCATGCGCGGGCTGCTGCCGCACCTGAGCAGGCCGACCACGCCGGTGCCGGCCAGGCCCCGGTGCACCTCGATGCCGGCCGCATTCAAAGTTCGGGCCACCAGTTCGCTGGTGCGCTCCTCCTCGAAGGAAAGCTCGGGATGGGCATGCAGTTCATGGCGCAGCGCGATCAGGCGGGCGCGCTGTTCATGCAGACGGGCGATGACGGACATGGGCGTTGGCGCGAAGCAAAAACACACCTTACCACGAGGTGCGGGAAAAACTCACTCCCCCAGCATGGCGCGGATGACCTGGTTGAAGGGCGCGATCCACTCGGCGGCGAACTGCTGCTCCGCGGCGTTGATCTCGGCCGCGGCGCGCAGCATGGAACGACTGGGACCGCGGTGGCCCTGCTTGAGCATGACCGCCTCGAAGGCATCGACGATGGCCATCAGCTTGGCGCCGGGACAGATCTCATCGGCCTTGAGCCCGGCCGGATAGCCACGGCCGTCGGGTTTCTCGTGATGCTGGGCGACGATGCGCACGGCCTCATCCCAGCCCGGCATGCGGGCGAGCAGGCCGGCGCCGTAGTCGGTATGCCGCTGCAGCAGCGCCTTTTCCGCGGGGCTTAAGCTGCCCGGCTTGAGCCAGATCGACTCGGGCAGGAACATCATGCCGACATCGTGCAGGTAGACCGCCACCTCCAGCTGCAGCGGATCGACCGGCTTGCCGGCCGCCTCGTTGATCGAATGGGCCAGTTGCAGGTTGCGCGAGGTGCGGCCCTGGAACAGGGGCGAGCGTTGTTCGAACTGCAGGGCGAGCGAACGGAAGAACAAAAGGTCGCCGGTGCGGTTGTCGGCCGCCGCCTCCATCGAGGCGAGCGGGATCACGCCCTGCACTGCCGCCTGGGCCGAGGGGCGGAAGCCGGCGACGGTCTCGATCAGGTCCTGCGCCACCATGTCGATCTCGCCCGGTTCGGCCCGGGCCAGATCGGCCAGGCCCTGAATCAGTGATTCGAACTTGAGGTGGGCGGTCGGCTTGTTGTTGAGCAGCGCCCCCACCATCATCTCGAGCCGGTCGTAAGCGAGCAACAGGGTCTCGCCCAAGAGGTCGGTGAGGCGGATCTCGCCGTTGCGCAGGCGGTCCAGAATGGATTCGAGCTGATGCGCCAGCTCGTCGCCCAGCTGGAAGCGGCACATCCGGGCATCGCCCTTGAGGTTGTGGAACAGCCGGAACAACACCTGCACCGGCTTCGGGTCGTGCGGATTTTCCCGCAGCTGGGCGATCTCCTGCTCGACCACATGGGCGTTGTCGCTGATGGTGTCGAGGTAGTCGTGCAGAACCTCGCGATCCAGGCCCTGTTCCGTGACCCAGTCGTCAAGAATGCCCATGCTGTCTCCTCGCCTGTCGTTATCAACGCATCTACCTGGCGGGCAGTTGTATCACTGATCGCCGGCTTTGGGTACCACGATGCGGATATAACCCAGGGCCAGGTAGTTGTTGATCTGGGCCGGCCCGGCCGGCGCGACGTCGATGTAGTCCGGGAAGGCCTCGGGCGCGACACCGCGCCAGCCGGCATGGGTCTCGCAGACATGGAGCGGAATGCCCTCCTGTCTGACCAGTTGCTGCGCCAGGCGGTGCAGTCCGGGGTTTTCCGATTGCACGGATTGCTGCAGGGCGAACATCTCCTGGCCGTGGCTGACCACGGCCAGCTCCAGATTGGGAAAGCGCTGGCGCAAGCGGCGGGCGGCGTCGATCACCCAGGGCAGGGCCCGGTTCAGCGCCTGCGGATCGCGCTCGACGATTTCGAACACCACGCCATGCGGGGCGCCGGCCCGGCTCAGCACGCGCTCGAGGCTGGCACTCTCGGCCCATAGCGGGCCCGGCAGCCCGCTCAGGCATACGATCAGGGCGATCAACACATGAGGCAGCGACAGGCGGGGCAAGCGGTTCATGGCATCGGTCCGGCGGCAGCTCGACAGGATGGGGCGCGCGGTGGCGGCTTGGGCCTGCTGCCCGGCTGGCGCCGGGCGGGCATCGCAGGCTATTCTATTTTCTTTTTGCAGCCCGCACACCACAGCCCCATGACCACGCCCCTCTCGCCCAAGCGCCGCCGCCTCTGCCTGGCGCTGCCCGCGCTGTTGCTGAGCGCCTGTGCCCCGGCGCCGATCGAACCGCCCCGGCCCGAGCCCCGGCCGGTGCGGATTGGCCTGGCCCTCGGTGGCGGCGCCGCGCGCGGCTTCGCCCACATCGGGGCGATCAAGGTGCTCGAGGCCAACGGCATCGTGCCCGACCTCATCTGCGGCACCAGCGCCGGCAGCGTGATCGGCGCCCTCTATGCCGCCGGCTATTCCGGCTTCCAGTTGCACGAGCTGGCGCTCAAGATGGACGAGGGCGAGATCGCCGACTGGGCCCTGCCTTTTCTCGGCCAATACGGTGGGGTGATCAAGGGCGAGGCCCTGCAGAACTACGTCAACCGCATGGTGCGGCACAAGCCGATCGAGCAGTTGGCCAAGCCCTTGGGCATCGTCGCCACCGAGCTGCAGACCGGCAAGGCCATCGTCTTCCGCCGGGGCAACACCGGCATGGCGGTGCGTGCCTCGTCGAGCGTGCCCGGCGTGTTCCAGCCGGTGCGCATCGGCGGCAGGGACTATGTCGACGGCGGCCTGGTGGCGCCGGTGCCGGTGCGCTTCACGCGCGAGATGGGGGCGGACTTCGTGATCGCCATCGACATTTCGAGCCGGCCGGCCGAGCAGCAGGTGTCGGGCACGGTGGGCGTCATCCTGCAGACCACGGCGATCATGGGCCAGTCGATCAAGCAGCAGGAATTGCAGGAGGCCGAGGCCCTGATCCAGCCGGTGATGCCGGAGGTGAAGTCGAGCGATTTCGCCGCGCGTCACGGGGCCATCCTGGCCGGGGAAAGAGCCGCTCAGGCCGCGCTGCCGGCCTTGAAGGAACGGTTGGCGCAAATGCGGGAGGCGCGCCAGGCGCAAACCGTGCGCCCATAAAAAAACCGGGGCACGGCGCCCCGGTTTTCAAAAATCGAGGTCCTTAAGCGGCCTGGATGTTGGAGGCCTGCTTGCCCTTGGGGCCCTGGACGATCTCGAAGGTGACGCGCTGGCCATCCTTCAGGGTCTTGAAGCCGCTCATGTTGATCGCGGAGAAGTGGGCGAAAACGTCCTCGCCGCCGCCATCAGGGGTAATGAAGCCGAAGCCTTTGGTCTCGTTGAACCATTTGACGGTACCAGTTGCCATTGAATCAATCCTTAATCAAAACGATAA
>DDKN01000132.1 GCA_002339725.1 Thiobacillus sp. UBA2597 | reverse complement strand
CATCGCCGCGAGATCCTGCCGATCAAGGGCTTGGCGCGTGGCATGGCTCTTGCTGTTCTCCCGCCACAGTTCAATCACAACCACCCGTGGGAATCATGACTCTGAAAAGCGACCTCATGAATTTGAGCCGCGCCGAGCGCGGCTGGCTGCCGGTGTTCGGCAAAACCGGCAAACTCGCCATGTCCTGGTCCTGCTATCTCAACCGCGGCCATTACGCCTCGGTGGAGAAGACCTTCGAGGGCATCGCCCAGACCCGCAAGCAAATCCTCATCCTCTGGGCCCAGGGCCAGTGGGAGCATCTGGCCGGCCTGGCCGAGCGCCTGGCCGCGAGCTTTCCGACGCTGGCCGCCGACGACCTGCCGGGCAAGAAGGCGCAGATGCCCGACGTCTCCGAGCTCTTCGTGGTCGATGTCCAGGGCAAGGTGCTGGCCTCCACGTATACAGCGCATGTCGGCAAGCAGGACCTCGCCCCGGCCGCCTTGCAGGCCGGGCTGCGCGCCCCCTTCCTGCACGGCCCTTATGCCGATCCGCTGACGCTGCAGATCGGGCCGTCCAGCTCGCGCTTTCACGACGAAGTGACGCTGATGTTCTACCAGCCCATCGTCCAGGGCGGCCAGACGGTCGGCTGTTTGTGCGCGCGGGTGCCCAACGACGTGCTGGGCGACCTGATCCAGCGCGAGGCCGGCCATATCTACCGCGAGTCCGGCGACAACTATCTGTTCATGGTGCACTCGCGCTTCGACCCCAGCATCCAGCCCGGCACCGCATTGTCGCGCTCGCGCTTCGAGGACCGCACCTTCAGCCTGGGCGACAACCTGAAGGACGGCGTGCGCACCGATTACGGCACGGTGCGGGTGAGCAAGCACACCGAGCTGGAACTGCGCTTCACCGACCCCGCCACCGGCCAGCTCCACCCCGGCGTGCGCGAGACCATCGCCAAGGGCGAGAACCTGTTCGTCACCTATCCCGGCTATTCCGACTACCGGCACATCCCGGTCATCGGCAAGGGCGTCACCCTGCAGCTGCCCGGTTCGCCCGACACCTGGGGCATGATGTGCGAGGGCGACCTGGAAGAGGTCTACCGGCGCCGGCCCGTCAGCTACCGGCTGATGGGCCTGTTCGGCGCCATCATCGTCGCGCTCTGGGCCATCCACCTCGGCCTGGGACTGCTCGAATTGCCCTTCCTCACCACCCAGGCGGTGACCGGCGGCCTGGTCCTGGTCGGCCTTGGCCTGTTCTACCGCCTGGGTCCGCGTAAGCTCAGCCGGCAGCTGGACGAGATGACCGACGTGATCCGCACCATCGCCGAAGGCGGCGGCAACCTGCGCCAGCGTCTGGCCCCCGACCGGCTGCGCAGCGACGAGACCGGCGACCTCGGTCGCTGGATCAACAGCTTCATCGACAACCTCGACGGCATCGTGGCCGAGGTGATCGCCGCCTCGCACCAGGTGCGCGAGACCAACGAGCGCATGGTGGCGGCCAACCAGGCCGCCCTGCGCACCTCGGACGAGGCCATCGCCTCGGTCGAGCGCATGCTCGCCTCGCTGGAAGATGAGATGCAGCGCATCCAAAGCGCCTCGGCCACCGCCCAGGAGATGCGCCAGGCCATGGACCAGGTGGTCGACAACACCCGGGCCCAGTTCCAGCTCGTGCGCGGCAAGACCCAGGGCATCCGCCAGACCATCGAGGCCTCGGCCCGCACCATCCATTCGCTGAACGAGCGGGCCGGCGAGATCACCGGCATCGTCGATGTCATCAAGGAGATCGCCGACCAGACCAACCTGCTCGCGCTCAATGCCGCCATCGAGGCCGCCCGCGCCGGCGAGCAGGGCCGTGGCTTCGCCGTGGTCGCCGACGAGGTGCGGCGCCTGGCCGAGCGCACCACCGCCGCCACCACCGACATCCGCCAGATGATCGAGAGCGTGCAGGCCGAGGCCCGCGGCGCCGTCGGCATCATGGAAACCGGCATGCAGGGCGTCGAGGACGGCCTGCGCCTGGCCGAGAATGCCGCCTCCGACAACGGCGGCATCCACGACATCGTCGAAAACCTGTTCGGCCTGATCCAGGCCGTGGCCGAGAGCAGCGACGCCCAGAGCCGCGACGCCCGCAACGTGGCCCAGGTCTCCGACGCCATGCGCCGCTCGGTGCAAACCCTGAACGGCAACGTCGAGCGGGTGCGGCTCACCGCCAACAAGCTGCAGACCCTGGTGGGCCAGTTCCAGGTCAGCGGGGACAGGGCATGATGGCTGAACGGCGTGAGATGGCGTGCGCCGTCTCAGCTGTGACAACCATCGAACGCTATAGCGATATCCGCGCTGGACGCCATGTCGGCCATTTCGGCGGCTGCCTCATCGGCAGCGCCTTCCAGCCGATCTTCAATCTGGGGCAGCGCCAGACGGTGGGTTTCGAGGCCCTGCTGCGGGCCCACGACGACCTGGGGCGGCGAGTGCCGCCGCAGGACCTGTTCCAGAGCAGCAGCGAGCCGGATTGCATCCTGCTCGACCGGCTGTGCCGCGCCGTTCACGTGCGCAACTTTCTCGCCGATGGGACTGCGGGCCTGCTCTTCCTCAACGTGAACCCGCACGTGAGCATTCGGGGCAGGCGCTATGGCGCCTTCTTCCGGGACATGCTCGAACGCTACGGCCTGGCGCCGGGCCGGGTGGTGATCGAGATCATCGAAGGCGCGGTCCAGGACGAAGCCGTGCTGGCCGGGGCGGTGGATTACTACAAGGAGATCGGCTGCCTGGTCGCCATCGACGACTTCGGGGCCGGGCATTCCAACTTCGATCGCATCTGGCGCATCCGGCCCGACATCGTGAAACTGGACAAAAGCCTGATCGCGCAGGCGGTCGACAATCCCCTGGCGCGTCGCCTGCTGCCCAAGCTGGTCGGCCTGATCCGGGAATCGGGCAGCCTGGCCTTGATCGAGGGCGTTGAAACCGCCGAGCAGGCCCGCATCGCCCTGGCCGCCGGGTTTGATCTTGGCCAGGGCTACTATTTCGCCAGGCCGGCCGAGAGGGCCAGCGTCGAAGGCGACTGCCGGGCCCCCGGCTGAGCGTGGCCGCTAGCAGGTCACGTGGAACAGGCCGATGGCCCGGCCCTTTTCCGTGTTCCAGCGTTCGATCGCCTCGGGCGTCGGTAGCAGAATCACCTTGCAGTGATGCTGTTTGAAAAAGTCAGCCGCCTCGTCTGACAGCCGCACCCTGCCGGTTTGCCCGGTGCCGACGATCAACTGATCGGCCGGGTCCTTGAAGATGTGCTCGGCCTCGTCGCGCGAGATGGTGTGCGAGGTGCCGTAGATGGCTTTGGACAGATGTTTCCTGCGCTTCTTCACCGTGCCATCGGGCCGGATCAGCACGTCATGGTCGAAGGTCTCGCCCTCGATGGTGATCGAGCCGAATGCGGTGGCGTCGATCTTGGGTTTCATGGGCAATGCCGTCCGGTGGGTCTAGGGTTTCACCTTACCGCCTTCCATCGTCATCGGCCCGGTCGAGAAATTGGTGCCGCCGGTGGTCGGGTTGGGCGTGAAGACCATGGGCACCTCGACCAGCTGGCCGCACAGGCGGAAGGTCCAGTC
>DDKN01000125.1 GCA_002339725.1 Thiobacillus sp. UBA2597 | reverse complement strand
GGCGTCGGCATGGACGTGGTCAAGCGCAATATCGAGGGTATGGGCGGCAAGGTGGAGCTGCATTCGGCCGAGGGCTTCGGCACCCGCACCGTGATCAGTCTGCCGCTCACCCTGGCCATCCTCGACGGCATGTCGGTCGGCGTCGGCGGCGAGACCTACATCGTGCCGCTCACCCTGGTGGTCGAGTCGCTGCAGCCGGCGGTCGAGGACATCAAGACCATCGCCGGCGAGGGCCGGGTGGTACACATCCGGGGTGAATACCTGCCGCTGATCCCGCTTGGCGCGGTGTTCAACCTGGACACTGCGCTGGACGACCCGACCCGGGGCATCGTCATGGTGGTCGAGGTCGAGAACGGCAAGGCCGCCCTGTTCGTCGACGAACTGCTGGGCCAGCACCAGGTGGTGATCAAGAGTCTGGAGACCAATTACCGCAAGGTGCCGGGCATCTCCGGCGCCACCATCATGGGCGACGGGCGGGTCGCGCTGATCCTGGACATCGCCGCCGTCGCCCGCCTGGGCTTGCAGATCAACCGCCGGAAATACGGCCAGAGCCAACTGGCCGCCTGAATCAGGGGAACGTGATGGAACAGACGGAACAAAGCATGGCCGCCGCCTCGGGCGAATACCTGACCTTCGTCCTGGGCAAGGAGGAGTATGGCATCGACATCCTCAAGGTGCAGGAGATCCGGGGCTACGAGACGCCGACCACCATCGCCAACGCACCGCCCTTCCTCAAGGGCGTGATCAACCTGCGCGGCGTCATCGTCCCCATCATCGACCTGCGCATCAAGCTCAACCTGGGCGAGCCGACCTATGACCAGTTCACCGTGGTCATCATCCTCAACGTGGCCAACCGCGTGGTCGGCATCGTGGTCGACGGCGTCTCCGACGTGATTCAGCTGAGCGCGGACACCCTGCGGCCGGCGCCCGATTTCAGCTCCACCCTGGACACCCGCTACATCATTGGCCTTGGCACCATCGACCAGCGGATGATCATCGTGGTGGATATCGAGAAACTCATGACCAGCCAGGACATGGCACTGGTCGAAGAACCCGCTTAAGCCTAGGAGGAATCATGCGCGTCAACATGCCAGTCACCGGAAGGGAATATGTCCTGCGCGACGATCACATGATCGTGTCCAAGACCGACACGCGCGGCATCATCACCTACATCAACAAGGATTTCCTCGAAGTCTCCGGCTTCAGCGAAGACGAGCTGATCGGCGCGCCGCACAATATCGTGCGCCACCCGGACATGCCAGCCGAGGCCTTCAAGGACCTGTGGGACACCCTGCAGGAGGGCCTGCCCTGGACCGCGCTGGTGAAAAACCGCTGCAAGAACGGCGACCACTACTGGGTGGTGGCCAATGCCACCCCGATCCGCGAGGGTGGCCAGGTGGTCGGCTACATGTCGGTGCGCAGCAAACCGACGCCGCAGCAGATCGAGGCGGCCAGCCGCATCTACGCTTCGATCAAGGCCGGCGAGAAGACCTGGCGCATCGTGCACGGCCGGGTCGAGAAGAACACGCCCTGGGCGAAATGGAACGTCTTCAAGCGCATCTCCATCAAGGGCAGGCTGGCCAGCATGATTGGCGTGCTCAGCGCTGCCCTGCTCATCGTGGGCGCTGCGGGCCTGTTCGGCATGCACTCGACCGACAAGGGCCTGGAGAATGTCTACAAGGAGCGCCTGGTCCCGGCCATGCAGCTGGCCGAGATCGACAACCTGATGCGCGACAGCCTCCAGCACTCGCTGCTCGCGATCCAGCACGATCCGGCCAACCCCCTGAGCCGCGCGCACGATCATGGCATCTCGGTGCATTTCGATGCGATTTCCAGCAACACGCAGAAGCTCACCGAGCTGTGGCAGAGCTTTTCGGCCACCCTGCACAGTGACGAGGAAAGGGCGCTGGCCGAAAGTTACGCCGGCAAGCGCACCCTCTTCATCGAGGAAGGCCTCAAACCCGGCGTCGGCCTGATCAAGGCCGGCAAGTTCGAGGAGGCCAACCAGCATCTGCTGAAAACCGCCCTGCCCATGTTCAGGGCCGCCAACGACGAATTGAAGAAACTGACCGCCTTGCAGGACCAGACGGCCAGGCAGGAATTCGAGCAAGCCGTCGCCCTCTATGAGAACACGCGCCTGTTGACGATCATTCTGATCGTGTTTGGCATCGGTCTTGCGCTCTGGCTCGGCCTGATGGCCATTCGCGCCATCACCCGGCCGCTCAACCGGGCGGTCGAGGTGTTCAACAACATCGCCGGCGGCAATTACAACAATGTGATCGAGGTCGAACACGAGGATGAAGTCGGCAGCGTGCTCAATGCCCTGCGTTCGATGCAGACCAAGATGGGTTTTGACGTGGCCGAGACCAAGCGGGTGGCCGACGAGAACCTGCGGGTGAAGATCGCGCTGGACAACGTGTCGTCCAATGTGATGATGGCCGACACCGAGCGCAAGATCATCTACATGAACAAGGCCGCGGACAACCTGTTCCGCAGCATCGAAGGCGACGTGCGCAAACAGCTGCCGCAGTTCGACGCCGGTAAGCTGATGGGCACCAACATCGACAGCTTCCACAAGAACCCGCAGCACCAGGCCCAACTGCTCGCCAGCTTCACCAGCACCCATCGCAGCACCGTGCACATTGGCGGCCGCACCATCAACATCGTGGCCAACCCGGTGCTGAACGAACGCGGCGAGCGCCTGGGCGCCGTGGTCGAATGGACCGACCGCACCGCCGAAGTGGCGGTTGAGCAGGAAGTGGCCGAACTGGTCAATGCCGCCGCCGCGGGCGACTTCAGCCGGCGCCTGAACCCGGCCGGCAAGGAAGGCTTCTTCCTGCAGCTGACCGAGGGCATCAACAAGCTGGTCGAGACCTCCGAGCGCGGCATGAACGACGTCGCCGCCGTGCTCGCCGCCCTGTCCGAAGGCGACCTCACCCGCCAGATGGAGGGCGATTATCAGGGCCTGTTTGCCGAACTGAAGAACAGCGCCAATACCACCACCCAGCGCCTGCGCGAGATCGTCAGCCAGATCCGCGAGGCGACCGATGCCATCAACACCGCGGCGCGCGAGATCGCCTCGGGCAACGCCGACCTGTCGAGCCGGACCGAGAGCCAGGCCTCCAGCCTGGAGGAAACCGCGTCCAGCATGGACGAACTGACCAGCACGGTGAAGCAGAACGCCGACAACGCACGCCAGGCCAACCAGCTGGCCCAGGGCGCTTCCGACATCGCCCTGCGCGGCGGCGAGATGGTGGGCGAAGTGGTGCACACCATGGGCGCCATCGCCGAGAGCTCGAACAAGATCGCCGACATCATCAGCGTGATCGACGGCATCGCCTTCCAGACCAACATCCTCGCCCTGAATGCGGCGGTGGAGGCGGCCCGGGCCGGCGAGCAGGGCCGCGGCTTCGCCGTGGTGGCCGGCGAGGTGCGCAATCTGGCCCAGCGCTCCGCCGCAGCGGCCAAGGAAATCAAGCAGCTGATCAACGACTCGGTGGGCAAGGTCGATGCCGGCTACAAGGTGGTCGAGCAAGCCGGTCAGACCATGCAGGAGATCGTGCAGGCGGTCAAACGGGTGACCGACATCATGGCCGAGATCAACGCCGCCTCGACCGAACAGAGCCAGGGCATCGAGCAGGTCAACGTGGCAGTGGCCCAGATGGACGAGATGACCCAGCAGAACGCCGC
>DDKN01000031.1 GCA_002339725.1 Thiobacillus sp. UBA2597 | reverse complement strand
GTGCCGAAGCCGGGCATGCCGCCCGCGGTACCGAAGCCGATGAAGACCTTGAGCGACTCGGTGCCCAGTTTCTGCATGGCGTCCGGCAGCAGCGGCTTGCCGGTGGCCCCCTTGCGCAGCACGCCGTGACAGCCGGCGCAGCGGTCGAAATAGAGCTGCCGACCGGCATCGAACTCGGCCTTGGTCATGGCGGGTGCCTTGGGATCGGTCGATTGATACATCTCGACCGCACCCAAAGGCGAGGTGCCGCCGGCACCCGCCTCATAGGCGGCACCCGGCTCGGTGCTATGACCCTTCGTCTGCGCCGCCCAGGCATTGACGACCGCCAGCGGCAGGGCCGCCAACAGGAACAGCTTGCTCATGTGATTACGCTTCATCTCGACTGCCTCCTTCGCAATGGATTGCCCACAGAAACCATTATTGCGTTGCGGGCTTAACGATACGCCTGCCGATGGGGTGGCCGGCATTGACCTGAATCAACTTTTTCGCAGCTTGTCGCACGCGCCGAAAAGTTGACATAAATCAAAGGCCATTTCCGTTTTGTGGCGCAGTATCGCCGCAACCCCAAAGCCCAGTGGAGCAACCCGGAAATGATCCAGCCCGTCGATCTGGCCGATTTCTTCACCGTCTTCTTTTCCGCCGCCCTGGTCATCCTGTTCGGCGCCCTGTATGCCCTGCTGTTCGCCTATGCCCGGGTCAAGTCGGTGCCCCGGCTGATGCAGGCGGCCTATGCCGCCTATGCCGGCCTGTTTGTCTCGGTGCTGGTGCTGGGCGATGCCGCCAATCTGTTCCATACGGCGTTCTGGACCTTCATCGTCATGCTGATGCTGGTCGGTTATCTGCTGGCGCCGCACGGCATTTGGCACCTGTGCACGCGCACCCACGCGCACGCAGACGCGCATGAGGATGCCGACGCCGTGCCCGCACGCAAGTTTTTTCAACAGCCCTGAGTAGGAGGAATTGCCATGACAGAGGCAACTTGGTGGGCGTCTGAATCCTTCTGGCGCAAAACCGCCATCTGGGTGACGGCCGTCTCATTCGTGATCCTGATCTTCTTGACCTTCGACAGCCTGTCGCAGATCTCCGCCGGCAGCAAACGGGTTCCCGCCTACTCCGTGATCAACCACCGGATCGACTACGTGTTCGACGAAAAGCGCAATTTCCAGGTGCCGGTGATCGGCCCGGAAGAGCCGCTGTTCGGCAAGAAGTTGACCGAAGAGGAGGCCGCGGCCCTGGTCTCGCGCGGCAAGGTGACCACCCAGGCCAAGAACTGCATGAACTGCCACACCCTGCTCGGCAACGGCGCCTATTTCGCGCCCGATCTGACCAAGGCCTGGCTCGATCCGTCCTGGGGCTCGAAGGAGGCGCGCGAGCAGTTGATGGTGGATTTCCTCAAGGACCCGTCCGACAAGCTGCACAACGCCATCGGCCGGCGCATGCCCAACCTGGGCATCACCGATGACGAGGCGCGCGCCGTGGTGGCCTTCCTGAAATGGATGAGCGCCATCGACACCAACGGCTTCCCCTACAACTTCAAACCGATCGACCAGTCGGATCCGGCCCCGGCCGCCCCCACCGCCACCGCCGCGCCCGGCGCGATCGGCAGCCCGGCTCAAAACTAAGGAGGCTCGAAATGGCAGCTCTTGGAATGCTCGACAGCGCCAACCTCAACGGTGGCCAAAAACTGGCGGTGAAGTATTTCACCGTCGCTATCGCCCTGTTCGGTGCCCAGATCCTGTTCGGCCTGCTGGCCGGCCTGCAGTACCTGTATCCCGACTTCCTCTATGGCGTGCTCGACTTCAGCGTCAACCGCATGGTGCACATCAACGCCATGGTGGTCTGGTTGCTCTATGGTTTCATCGGGGCCACCTATTGGCTGCTGGAGGACGAGGCCCAGCACCCGGTCGTCGGCCTGGCCCTGGGCAACCTGATCTTCTGGGTGCTCACCCTGGCCGTCGCCGTGGTCGTCGTGGTCTACCTGCTGATCCAGATCGGCCCGGGGGAGCACAGCACGATCTGGCTGATCAACGAAGGGCGCGAGTACATCGAGGCGCCACGCTGGGCCGACATCGGCATCGTCGTCTCGGTGCTGGTGTTCTTCTACAACGTGGCCGCCACCTTCGCCAAAGGGCGCTACACCGGCATCGGCGGCGTTCTCACGCTCGACCTGATCGCCCTGGCCGGCCTCTATCTCGCCGGCGTGTTCTACACCCCCAACATCTCGGTCGATCAGTACTGGTGGTGGTGGGTGATCCACCTTTGGGTCGAGGCGACCTGGGAAGTCTTGGTCGGCTGTCTGATGGCCTATGCCCTGATCAAGACCCTGGGCGTGCGGCGCAAGATCGTCGAGACCTGGCTCTACATCGAGGTCGCGCTGATGTTCGGCTCCGGCATCCTGGGTCTGGGTCACCACTACTTCTGGATCGGCACCCCCGAATACTGGTTCACCATCGGCGGCTTCTTCTCCGCCCTGGAGCCGATTCCACTGGTCGCCATGGTGGTGCATTCGGTGTTCGATGCCGGCGCGCACAAGATGAAGAGCACCAACCATCCGGCCCTGGCCTGGATCATCGCCCATGCCTTCGGCAACTTCTTCGGCGCCGGGGTCTGGGGTTTCATGCACACCCTGCCCCAGATCAACCTCTACACCCACGGCACCCAGTGGTCCGCCTCGCACGGCCACCTCGCCTTCTTCGGCGCCTATGTCACCATCGTCATCGGCTTCATCTACCTGGCCCTGCAGAAGTGGCGTGGCAACGTGTGGATGAGCGGCGGCCTGGTCGACGGCGGCTGGAAATGGAAATGGTCCCTGGCCCTGCTCCACATCGGCATGATCGGCATGACCATCGGCCTGCTGGTGGCCGGCTATGAGCAGTCCCAGATCGAGCGTGCCATCGAAGGCTCGACCTGGACCGGCTACTTCGCCGCCCAGGCGCATCAGTGGTTCCAGCAGGGCATCTTCTGGCGCCAGATCTTCGGCTGGGTCTTCGCCGCGGGCTTCGTGCTGCTGGTGTGGGACCTGATGACCATCGGCAAGCGGGAAACCCGGCCGATCCAGGCCATGCAAGCCGAAGCGGCCTGAAAACCCAAGTCTCCTCGGCATTGATCAATGCCTTGAACCGCCCGGCGCGCCGGGCGGTTTTTTTATTGCCGGTGCACAGAAGGCGCCCTTGCCGCCTCACGCCGGGGCGTGGGTGGCAGGCTGCCGGCCGGCGCTATTCAGGCGCGCAGATTGCGGATGTGATCGTGATAACGCGCCCGGTACAGCAGGCGCCTGCGCTCGGGGCTGTCGGTGAAGCCGGAGCGGGTGTGCAGCACGTTGTTGCAGATCAGGCCCATGCCCGGCAACAGTTTGAGTTTGAACAGGCCGGGCGGCTCACTGGCCAACAAGGCCTCCAGCGCCTGCACCGCGGCCTGGGTCGCCGCATCCGGCTTCCAGGCGATGCTCTTGGTGCGCGCGGTGTAGCGCAGGTGCAGCTGGCCTTGATCGACCAGCAGGGCGGGCCCGGTCTCGTCCGGCCGGGCCACGCCGGACTCGTCGGTACGCGCCGGGATGGTCATGGCGTCCTCCGCCATCAGGGCCCGGATATGGTCGGGATTCGCGTCACGCAGATAAAGATAGGCCAGTTCCGGATCGAACAGCTCGTTCTCGCCGCCTTCCAGCGCCTCGCGCACGCAGTGCAGCATCATGGCGTAGATGCGCCGCTCGGGCGGGTTGTAATAGCCGTCGGTATGCCAGCGGATGCGGTTGTGGGTGTAAGGGATGAATTCCCCGCGCTTCTGGCTGCCCTCGTCCTGGGGCGTGATGCTGGAGATGCCGTCCTCGTCGGCCAGCCAGTTGGCATCCAGCTGGGTGAGGCCGAACTGCTCGGCGATCTGGCGCGGGATGGCCTTGTCCTCGGCCTCGCCCCGATTCGTGGCGTAGATGGCCATGCCGGTCTTGCTCAGACGCTGCCAGAGCGCCCGGTATTCGGCATCGCTCAGGTGCGCCGGATCGTGCACCTGGACGACGAGGTCTGCCGCCCGCTGCGGATAGCCGGCCAGCTTCTGCGCGCGCCAGGCCTGGTAGCCGGCTTCGTTGTCGGGATGGAACGGGCTGTCTGGGGGGATCATCGAATCTTCAGTCGGCAGTCGGCAGTTGGCAGCTGGCAGTGTTGTCCGATGACCGCTACGGCTGACTGCCGCCTTGAGGCGGATACAGGCCATCGACCTGCTTTTTCAGCGTGCCCAGCATTTCCGGCACCTCGATGTCCATGAGCTGGTCCTGAATCCAGGTCTGGTCGCTCTTTTCCATCACCTCGCGCACCATCAGGCTCAGAAACCGCAGGGCCTGGAAGCTGGCCTTGTCGGCGGGGAATTCGAACTCGGCGTAGTCGGCCATGCGCCGGTTGAGCAGATCGATGTAGCCGGCCTGGTAATCGTAGTCCGGGTCCTTGCGGCCGCCGGTGAAGTCGAGAATGTTCTGCTCCATGATCTCGGCCAGGCGCTTGCCGATGGCGCTGATCAGCGCGCTCCGGCTCGCCTCGTCGATGCGGCCATAGACCAACCGGTCGGTATAGTGGACCAGAAAGCAGGACAGCTCGCCGATGATCTTGAAACCGCGCTGCGGGGTGATGATGTCGTACTCGGCTCGGGACAGGTTGTCGACGCCCTTGTCGCACAGGCGCCAGATGGTGGCGGCGATGACGCTGGCGGTTTCCTGTTCCGAGCGCTGCTTGCCTTCCTTGTTGAACCAGACGGTTTTGACGCGAACGGGTCTGACCATGATCTTACTCTCCAGTGGCAACCGGACGGCGGGGGTCGGTGATCCACTCGCTCCAGGAACCGGGATACAGGCGCGAACCGGGCAGGCCGGCCACCTCCATCGCCAGCAGGTTATGGCAGGCGGTCACGCCGGAACCGCAGGTATGGATCACCTGGGCCGGTACCCTGCCCTTGAGCAGGGCCTGATAGTTCTCGCGCAGCGCCTCGGGTGGCAGGAAGGTGCCGTCGATGTCGAGGTTCTCCTCGAACGACCAGTTGATGCTGCCCGGAATGTGGCCGGCCACCGGGTCGAGCGGTTCGTATTCGCCGGTGAACCGCCGTTCCACCCGGGCATCGATCACCAGCGCATCGCCCGAGGCCAGGGCCTGCTGGACCTGATCGACATCGACCCAAAGGCTGCGCTCGGGCAGGCAGGCGCACGGCATCTTCTGCACTTCGGGCAGCGCCGCGGTCACCGGGTGGTGCTCACGCAGCCATTTGGGATAGCCACCATCGAGCAGGGCCACGGCCGGGTGGCCGAGCCAGCGCAGCAGCCACCACATGCGCACCGCCATGGAGCCGAAGCTGTCGTCGTAGACCACCACCTGCCGGTTGACGCCGACGCCCCACTGACAAAGTTTTTTTGCCAGAACCTCCGGGTCGGGCAGCGGGTGCCGGCCGGTGACGCCCGGCACGACGGGACCGGATAGATCCTCATCCAGGTGGGCGTAGCGGGCACCCGGGATATGCCCGGCCTGATAGGCCCGGCGCCCGCCTTCGGGATCGGTCAGGGTGAACCGGCAATCGAACACCACCCAGTTGGGATCATCCAGGTGCTGGGCGAGTTCTTCGGTGGAAACCAGGGTATTGGAATACATGAATCAACGCCTTCAGCCGGCAGTCGACAGTTGGCAGGGCGACAGCCGCCTGACTGCCGGCTGCCAACTGAAAACTGACGGCTGATCAGTAACCGCCCTTGCCGAAGGGCTTGGTCAGTCCGGCCACCTTGGCCGACTGGCGGTTGGGCTGCTTGGGGAAGAGTTCGTACAGCTTCTTCTTCCAGTCGATGCTGTCGTCCTGCTCTTCCAGCATGGCCACCATGTTGCGGAAGTTGGGGGTATGGCCGTCTTCCTGGTAGCGCTCGCGCATGAAGCGGATCACCGTCCAGTGGTCATCGGTCAAATTGATGCCTTCGGCCTCGGCAATGATCGGCACGATCTCGTCGCTGAAATTGGGCTCGGTCAGGAAGCCTTCGTCATCGACTTCCAGTTCTTCGCCGTTCAGAACGTACCCCATGATCTATCTCCTTACACGTTACAAGTTGCCAATAATGTGCAGCCCGGGTTAATGGGCCACGACTTCCTTAATCGATTTGTGCGGCACGAAGATACCGCAACCATAACCATGATGCCGCCCCAGACCCTTCTCGATCACCTGCATGGACTGCAGCAAGGTCAGGTCGTGCAGCATCAGGCTGTAGCCTTCCAGCCGCCCTTCCGGTGTGCTCAGCTCGCGCCGCTTGCCGCAGATCAGGCCGCACTGGATGCCCATGTCCGCCAATTCGGCACGCGCCCGGGCGAGGAACTCGGCCTCGTCCGGCGTGCCCATATCGGTAAAGTGGGCATACAGGGTCTGAAATGGCGTCAACTGCCGCACTTTCAAGGCCCCGATGGTGATCGGCCCGGCCCCCGGATCGATGGTCTGGCCGACCAGGGCCTCGACATCCTTCACCCGCTCGCGCGGCAGCCGCAGCACCAGCTTGACCCGGCGGTTGATCACCAGATTGGCATTCCGCCCGGAAGGGGCGCCATGCACCGGGTGGATGGCCGCCTCCGGGGTATCGGCCAGCCAGGGCAGGTGCCGGGTCAATTCCTGGAACAGGGCATAGCCGTGATCCGCCGGAATCTCCAGGCCGGCGAGATCGAACTGCACCTCGGCCATGCTGGCCGGATAGTCGAAATCCTTGATGGCTTCCCACTCGGGATTGTACATCCTCATTCGGTCACCTCGTTTGCCGGCGGCGCGGCCTGCTCGGCCAGCGGCTTGGCCCAGGCCAGCATGGCCTCGGCCCAATGCTGGGCCGTGATGGGATCGACATCGAAAATGGTGAAACGGGCCCCGCGCTCCCGGATGCGCAGCCGCATCATCGGAGTGCCGCCCGCTGCATAGACCACCTGCTGCAACTCGATCTCCTGGTTGCCGTAGGGGTTGCGGAATTTCAAGAGGGAGGTGATCTGATCCATGATGTATTAGAATTAAATGAAGCTCTTAATTTGACATTTTTTGTCAGGTATTGCCACCTCCCGAATCCGGGTAAGCCCAACCTACCCGATCGGGTAGGTCTGTACTACTCCCGCTAGAGGCGGACTTACCCCATCGGAATGATGGCCTCCACCATCAGCCTCTTCTAATATCCGCAGCACTCGTCATGTGTAAGCAATATGCCGACGGGCAATGCTACTAGGTTGCAAAACCTGTGATGGTCAAAGACTGAAGGAGAATCTCAGATGGCTAAGAAAATGCACGACACCCCCAATCTCGACGAGCTCGAGAAAGGCCCGTGGCCCAGCTTCGTCACCGGCCTGAAGCGCCTGGCCAAAGACAATGACATGGTGGTTGACCTGATGGGTCAGCTGGAAACCTCCTACAAGACCCGCTTCGGCTACTGGAAGGGCGGTACCGTGGGCGTGGTCGGCTACGGTGGTGGCGTCATCCCCCGCTTTACCGAACTGAAGAACCCGGACGGCACCCCCCAGTTCCCGGAGGCCGCCGAGTTCCACACCCTGCGCATCCAGCCGCCCGCGGGCATGCACTACTCCTCCGATCTGCTGCGTCAGCTGTGCGACGCCTGGATCGAGACCGGTGGTTCCGGCCTGATCGCCTTCCATGGCCAGTCCGGCGACATCATGTTCCAGGGCATCAAGACCGAGGACGTCCAGCGCTCCTTCGACAAGCTGAACGAAATGGGCTTTGACCTCGGTGGTGCCGGCCCCGCCCTGCGCACCTCCATGTCCTGCGTCGGCGCCGCCCGTTGCGAGATGTCCTGCTACGACGAGGCCCGTGCCCTGCGCACCGTGATCAACAACAACCTGGACGACATGCACCGTCCGTCCCTGCCCTACAAGTTCAAGTTCAAGTTCTCGGGCTGCCCGAACGACTGTGTCAACGCCATCCAGCGTTCCGACATGGCCACCATCGGCACCTGGCGCGACAACATCCAGGCCAACGAGAAGCTGGCCCGCGAGTGGATGGCTGC
>DDKN01000061.1 GCA_002339725.1 Thiobacillus sp. UBA2597 | reverse complement strand
AATTTTTTCGATTGTCTTATAAGCCGAGGTTATTGCGCGTCCGGGCCGGCAATCCGACCGGGCAGCCGCCGGGTCTCTCACGCCACGCCGGCGCTGGCCGCGCCAGGCTTGGTATCAGGTGAATCCGGAGAAGCCGGTGTAGTCATTCGCGCCCGGGTCGATCAGCACGCCGTTCGCGCCCACGCCGTTGAAACTGAATTTGATGTGCGAGGGATCGATCGTGCCGTTCGCCGTCGCATTCTGACTGACCCGGAAATACACCGTTGCCGTGTATTTCTCCCGGTCGTACACCACCCAGGTCGGCAGATTCGGCAGCTCGATCTCCGTGGGTGGCGGCGCGAAATCGAAATTGTAGCCATCACCCCTGCCGGTGCTGGTCGAGCGCGAAATCCTCCAGTTCAGCACGTTTTCAACCGAGGCGGGGTCCATCGGCGCATCGAACTGGAACACCATGGTGAGCAGCTGCGAACCATTCGGGACACTGAGCTCGCTGGCCATCAGGGCCACCGGCGTGCCCGGCCCCAGGCTTGCCAGGAAGGTGCTGGTGGAATAATTGATGAGCATCTTGGGTGCTGACTTCTCGAGAATGTAGCCCCCCAGCAGGGTTGCATACGTCGCCGCCTCGGACCTCCCTGCCAAATCGAGCGCGATGTCCTGCGCCGCCTTGATGTCGCCCTTGTCGACCAGAACATAGCCCATCTCGGCATACGCCGCCCAGTAATCGCGCTGCTTGGTGACCGCCGCCTGAAAGGCCTCGACGGCATCGTCGAGACGGCCCTGCTTGGCGTAGGCCTGACCCAGGCCGAAATCGCCATAAGCCTTGTCCGGCGCGCGTCGCTTGACTTCGGCAAACTGGCGCTCGGCCAGCTCGTACTGCCCCCCCTTCAAATACGCCTGCCCCAGCGCATAATAATTGCTCGGGCTCGGGTCGAGCTTGACTGCCGCTTCATACTGGGCCTGTGCCTCTTCCGGGCGCCCTGCGCTGAAATAGGTGTTGCCCAGCGCGATCAGGGTTTCCACCCGTCTCGGGTCGATGGTGAGGGATTTTTTATAGACCTGGATCGCCGAGTCGAGGTCTTCTTTGGCGACATAGGCGGCCGCCATGTAGTTGTAGGCATTGACCGCCGTTTCCGAACTGGGGGCGTAGGCAATCGCCTGCTGGAACCTGGCAATGGCAGCGTCGTATTGTTTCTTGCCATAAAGATCGAGTGCGGAGAGCAGGTTGCGTTGCGCCACGACACCACGCTGGGCATCGCTTTGCTGCGACGCGGCGAAGAGCGCTGTCGCCGAGCCCCCCACATCCAGAATGCCCATACCTGACCTCCTTCCAACCCGTGCCTATTTTATAGACAAAAACGCCTGCCAGGACACTTAGGCGAGCGGGAACAAGGCACGCACCCGATCCAGATCCGCCGCCGTATCCACCCCGGGCGGTGATGGGCGCTCGGTCGTCAGCACGGTGATCCGGTAGCCATGCCAAAGGGCACGCAACTGCTCGAGCGACTCGAAGGCCTCGATCGCCGGCCGCTCCAATCGGGGATAGGCATGCAGGAAATCGACCCGATAGGCGTAAAGCCCGACATGGCGATAGACGGGCAGGCCCTCGGGCAGCCGGGCAGGCGACGCGCCGGCCCAGGCATCGCGCGCCCAGGGGATGGGGGCGCGCGAGAAATACAGGGCATAGCCCGCCTTGTCCAGCACCACCTTGACCACATTCGGGCTCAGCACCTCCTCCATGTCGTGCAGGGGGTGGCAGACGGTGGCGATCGCGGCATCCGGGTGCTGGACGAGCGTCTCGGCGGTGGCGCGGATCAGCGCCGGCTCGATCAGCGGTTCGTCGCCCTGGACGTTGACCACCACCGCATCCTCCGGCCACCTGAGCTGGGCCGCCACCTCGGCCAGGCGGTCGGTGCCGGAGGCGCAATCGGGCGAGGTCATGCACACCTCGAAGCCGTGTGCCTTGACCACCCGCGCCACCTCGTCGTGATCGGTCGCCACCCAGACCTCCTTGGCGCCGCTGGCGCGGGCCCGCTCCGCCACCCGGACCACCATCGGCCGGCCGGCGATATCGAGCAGGGGCTTGCCGGGCAGGCGGGTCGAGGCGTAACGGGCGGGGACGACGGCGTAGAAATCGGACATAAGCTTCTCCTTGGCTCTCTTATAGCGGAAGCGCCATAGCCAAAACAACTGCCAGCAACAAAAGGCTCTCGCTCACCTCCACCCCGGCGCCGAGGCAGTCGCCGGTCATGCCGCCGACCTTGCTCAGCAGGAAGCGCTGCCAGAACAGCAATGCCAGCGGCGCCAGCCACAGGCCGGCGAAGGGAACGCTCGCCGCCAGCAGGAGCAGCCACCAGAGCAGCGGCAACCCGCGACCCGCCCGCCATCTGAAGTGCTCGCCCAGGCCCGGCTTGAGCGGCGGCAGCGACTGCGACCACCACAGGGCACCGAGCCGGGCCCAGGCCGGGATCAATAGCAGCGCGAAGGGCGACTCCCCCTGGGCGAAGAACAGGCCGAGCAGGACCAGCTTGGCCGCCAGTTGCAGGATCAGGGCGATGACGCCGAAGCTGCCCACATGCGGGTCGGAGAGCACCTGCTGAAACCGCTCCTTGTCGCGATGCGCGGCGCCCAGCGCATCGAAGGTATCGGCCAGGCCGTCGAGGTGCAGGCCGCCGGTCAGCCAAACCCAGGCGATCAAGGTGAGCAGCGCGGCGAGCCAGGGGTCGAACGGCTGCGCCGCCGCCCCAATCAGGGCGAGCAGCGCGCCCAGCAGCAAGCCGACGGCAGGAAACCAGGCGGCGGAGCGGGCCAGGTCCTCGGCCTGAAAGTCGCGCACCGCCGGCGCCGGCAGGCGGGTGAGAAATTGCAGGGCTAGGAAAAATCCGCGCATGGATTCAGGCTCAACAAAATCGGCGCCTCGCCGGCCAGGAGCGACACCTGGAACTGCGCCGCCTCGGGCAGGGCGATGCGATAGAGGCTGGCGGCCGGCAGATCAAGCAGGTGCTGCAGCAGGATGCGCATCACCCCGGCGTGAGTGATGAGCAAGCGCTCACCGCCCGCGGCATCGGCCAGCCAGTCGCCCCAGGCCGACAGCACCCGGCGGCGGAAGTCGCCGATGCGCTCGCCGCCAGGCGCGGCGCAGTCGTCGCAACGGCTGCGAAAGCGCTGATAGGCCGTCGGGTCGCGCGCGGCCACCTGGGCGCCGCTCAAGCCCTCCCACTCGCCGAAGTCCAGCTCGCGCAGATCGGCCAGGATCCGGCAGGCGCTGCCCTGCCCGGCGGCGAAGGTCTCGGCGAACGCTCGACAACGCAACAGCGGCGAGCTGGCCACGGCATCGAAACGCCGGCCGGCCAAGGCAGCGCGCATCTGCGCCTCACCGCGCGCCGTCAGCGGCGGGTCGCTGCGGCCGCGAAAGACATGGGCCGGCCCGGCCACCTCGCCGTGGCGCAAGACCGTGACCCGAACCGGCTCAGTCATGCTGCTCGCTCACCCCGGCCTCGGCGAAAGTGGCCATGCCGTTGTGCAGGGCGCAGGCCAGGCGCAAGAGAGGCAGGGCCACGGCGGCGCCGCTGCCCTCGCCCAGGCGCAGACCGAGATCGATCAGCGGCTGGGCGTCCAGCATCCGCAGCAGGCGCACATGGCCCGGCTCGGCCGAGGCGTGGGCGAACAGCAGCCAGTCGCGCACCGCTGGCCGCATGCGCACCGCGGCCAGCGCCGCGGCGGTGACGATGAAGCCGTCGACCAGCAGGGGCAGTCCCTTTTGCGCGCAGGCAATACAGGCGCCGGCGATCGCGGCCAACTCGAAGCCGCCCAGACGGCGCAATGCCTCGGCCGGCACGGTCAGTTGACCGGCATGGCAAGCCAGGGCGCGGTCGATCAGCGCCGCCTTGCGCGCCACCCCCTCGTCGGAAAGCCCGGTGCCCGGCCCGGCCATGAGCTGGCCGGACAGGCCGGACAGCCCGCACGCCAGCGCCGCCGCCGCGGTGGTGTTGCCGATACCCATCTCGCCGGCGATGAAGAGCTGCGCCCCGGCCGCAACCGCCCGATCCACCGACGCCCGGCCGGCGGCCAGGGCCTGCTCGAACTGCTCGTGGGTCATGGCCGGCCCTTGTGTGAAATTGGCCGTACCCGATCCGATTCGCACGCGCAGCACGCCGTCGAGCGGGCCCGGATCGTTCACCGTGCCCAGATCGACCACCTCCAGCCGCACCCCCTGCTCGCGCGCCAGCACGCTGATCGCGGCGCCGCCGCGCGCGAAGTTCTTCACCATCTCGCCGGTCACCGCCTGGGGGAAGGCTGACACGCCCTCCGCCGCCACGCCGTGATCGGCGGCGAACACCGTGATCTGAGCGCGCTCCAGCGTCGGCCGCTCCTGGCCCTGCAGGCTCGCCAGCTGGATGGCGATGGCCTCGAGCCGGCCCAGCGCGCCCGGCGGCTTGGTCAGCTGGGCCTGGCGCCGGGCCGCCGCCTCGCCGGCGCTCCGGTTCAGGGGCCGGGTCGGCTGGCGCCACCAGGCGTCGGTGGCTTCATTCGGAGTAGGGGTCATGGCGTGGGGTCGCTTTCAGGTTGAGGGGCAGGCCGGCGGCGACGAAGACGACGTCGTCGGCCAGTTTGGCGATGGCCTGGTTGAGCCAGCCGGCCTCGTCCACGAAGCGGCGGGAAAGTTCGCCGAGCGGGACGATGCCGAGGCCGACCTCGTTGGCCACCAGGATGATCTCGCCCGGCAGGCGGGGCAGGGCCGCCATCAGCGCGTCTTTCGCCGCCGGATAGCGTGGGCTGTGCCGCTCGTCCAGCCAGTTGTTGAGCCAGAGGGTGAGGCAGTCGACCACCAGGCATTGGCCTGGCCCCGCCTCGCGCGCAAGCGCCTCGGCCAAGCGGCGCGGCTCTTCCACGGTGCGCCAGCCGGCCGGGCGCTCGGCCCGGTGGCGCCGGATGCGATCGAGCATCTCCGGATCGCGCGCCTCGGCGGTGGCGATAACGGTCACCGGCAGACCGAAGGACTGCGCCAGACGCTGGGCATGAGCGCTCTTGCCCGAGCGGGCGCCGCCGAGGATCAGGGTCAGGCCCATGCGCGATTCTCCTTCCCGGTCAGGCCAAACAGCGCGCCGAGCCTGCGGGTGTCCAGATGCTCGGCCACGCAATCGGCCAGGCGATCGATGGCCCGCTCGCGCAGGGCGTGGTAATCGGGGGTTTGAACTGCGCGCAGGCCGGCCCAGGCGAGCAAGGCGGCGCAAGCGGCGGACGACTCGAACAGGCCATGCAGATAGGTGCCGAGCACCTGATCGTCCGCGCTGACGGCACCGTCCGGGCCGTGGTCGAGCATCAACGCAGGCTGTGCCAGAGCCGGGCCGCTGCTGACGCCGGCATGGATTTCATAGCCCTGCACCTCGGCATCATTCAGGCAAAGCCGCCCGCGCACATTGCGCAACTGCTTTTCCTTTTCGAGCGTGGTGCGCAGGGCGAGATGGCCCAGGCCCGCGCTGCTGCCGGCCTCGCCCTCGATGCCGTGCGGATCGTGGAT
>DDKN01000091.1 GCA_002339725.1 Thiobacillus sp. UBA2597 | reverse complement strand
CTTCGTGGTTGAATCCGCGAGTAATTAGGCGAGAGTGCCTCTGAATTTTCTGGTCGCAGAACAATTACATCGTTTGAGCAGAATCCATCAAATTGTGCGTACCATACCTTTTTAAAGTAGGTGCGTATATTCGAAAAAAGTGTGTCACCGACTCTAAATTTTGTGATGCTACCTTTTGTCGGCAGGGAGGATGCGGCGGTGATTCCGCCAAAATCTGCCACCATGTTCTCTGTAGATATGTAGTTCTCAATAGTGGCGTTTTGGGCTTGTGATTTATCTGAGACAAATCGAACAAGACTCCCGAACCGCTTTTCTATCCACTCACCGTTCATGCCCACCCCCTCCCTTCTGCACCACCACCTTGTCCTGCTCGATGCGCTTTCTGAATGCCTCACTCGTGGTGGCCCAATCGACGACGTCCACCTTGTAGGGCAGGTCCGACTCCGAGAACGCCTCCGCCAGCGCCGCGTGCACCGCCAGCGGCAGCGGCCGGTCGGTGATGATGGCGAGGTCCAGGTCCGAGAGCGGGCGCGCGGTGCGCTTGGCGCGCGAGCCAAACGCCCACACCGGATGCTGGGGCACGTGCTGGCGGAGTATCTGCCGGACGATCCGCCAGTGTTCCGGCGCGATGTCGATCGGCGGCGGGGTCGTGTCGGCCGCGGTCATGCCTTCGCACTTTCCAGCTTTTGCAGCAAAAAGGCCGCTTCTTGCTGAAAATCGGGGATGCCGGCCACGACTTCCAGCGCCACCTCCTCGTCGTAGGTATGTCTGGTCTTGGCCCGCATCTCGCGGTAGACGCGCCACTGTGGCCAGCCGTGCAACAGCAGGCCGCGCTCATGCCCGGTGCGGATGAGGTCCTGAAAGCTCATCTCGTCGAATTCGGCGGCGTTCGCCGAGGTGGCTTTCAGGTAGCGCTTTAGCATCTTGTGGCTGATTTCGTAGGTGAACTCGAAGCGCTGGATCAGGCCGTCGCGGATCTGGGTATCAGTCGTGTCTTTTTGATAGCGCTCCCAGCCTTCCTCAAGCCGCGCCAGGGCACGGCGCAGGGGTGTTAGGTCAAGGGTATCGTTTGTCATTCATTTTCTCCCGGTCAGCATTTTTGCCGCGTGGGGTGCCGCATCGATCTGCACGACCACATGCCATCCTGCCCGCGCCGACTTTTTCATTCCGCCGTCTCCTCGAACAGCCGCAGATAGGGCTCGAAGCGGAAGCGCCGGTTTCTGGCATAGCCGGTGATCTCGCGCAAAAGCCCGATGCTTTCGAGCCGGTTGACGATCTGGTTGGCGCCCGCCGGGGTGATGCCGAGCCATTCGCGCACGGTGGCCACGCTGACGATGGGGTGATCGAAGAGCCGGTCCATCACGCGCTGGCCGTTGGCGGCGGCGCGGCCGAGGTGCTCGGTGATGCGGGCGCGGTAGTCTTCGCGCATCCTCAGGATGGCGGCGGCGGTGTGCGTGGCCTGTTGGCTCACTTCGATCACGCCGTCGAGGAAGAAGACGAGCCAGCCTTCCCAGTCGCCGGCGTCGCGCACGGCCTGCAGGCGTTCGTAGTATTCGGCGCGGCGCTGCTTGAAGTAGTGCGACAGATAGAGCACGGGCTTGGACAAGAGCCGCTTCTCGGTGAGCAGGAAGGCAATGAGCAGCCGGCCGATGCGGCCGTTGCCATCCAGAAAGGGGTGGATGGTCTCGAACTGGGCGTGCGCGAGCCCCACCTGGATGAGCGGCGGCAGGCCGGCGCCGTCGTGCAGGAAGCGCTCGAGATCGGAGAGCGCCTGCGGCACGTCGTGGGGTGGCGGCGGCACGAAGGTCGCCGTGGCCAGCGTGCAGCCGGCGGGGCCGATCCAGTTCTGGCTGGTTCGCAGCTCGCCCGGAGTAAGCCGGCCACCGCGCACACCGCGCATCAGTTCCGCATGGATTTCGCGGATGAGGCGCACCGAGATGGGCAGCTCGGAAAGCCGCGCGAGGCCGTGGTTCATGGCGCGCACATAATTGGCGACCTCGTTCACGTCCCTGGGGGTGTCGGGGTCGAACAGTTGCGCTTCGGCCGCGAGCAGGTTTTGCAGCGAGGACTGCGTGCCCTCGATCTGGCTGGAGAGCACGGCCTCCTTGCGCACGTACATGAAGACGAAGAGGTCGGGGTTGGGCAGCGTGAGCACTGCCCCATCGAGGCGGCCAAGCGCGTAGTCGGCCTGCGAGAGCTTATCGCGCAGGGGGCCACTCAAGTCCAGCGGCGGGTCGGGCGGCAAGGGCGCAGGGATGAAGGCCCGGTAGCCGGTGGGCTGGCGGAGGTAGCGCCCGGCGCGGTTGGGCTGCTTGTTTTCATCTGCGCTCATTACAGCCACCCTTCTCTTCCTTATTAAACGATTTGTTTATTATGTGGCGATCCGCGTGCTGTGTGCAACGCTGCGTTCAAAACCCCAGCGCCTTCAGGTTGGCTTCGATGGCGGCATCGAGCCTGGCGGCTTCCTCCTGCTGCTCGCGCAATTGCCGGGAGAGCCGCGCCATCTTTTCCCCGAAGGGCTCGGCATCAATCTCCTGTTCCGCCGCGCCGACGTAGCGCCCCGGGGTGAGCACGTAGCCGTGCTTACGGATCTCCTCCAGCGTGGCGGATTTGCAAAAGCCGGGGATGTCGGCATAGGCCGGCAGGGGCGACCGGCCGGTCGCCCCTGCAGTGCCGCGCCAGGCGTGGTAGGTGTCGGCGATCTTCTGGATTTCTTCGTCGGTGAGTTCGCGCCGGGTGCGGTCCACCAGCACGCCCATCCTGCGGGCGTCGATGAAGAGCACCTGCCCGCGCCGGTCACGTAGGGGCGACCGGCCGGTCGCCCCTACGCCGGATTTGTTGCGAGCCAGAAACCACAGGCAGGCGGGGATCTGGGTGGAGTAAAAGAGCTGCCCCGGCAGCGCCACCATG
Organism: Thiobacillus sp. UBA2597; assembly: GCA_002339725.1. Lineage (GTDB taxonomy): Bacteria > Pseudomonadota > Gammaproteobacteria > Burkholderiales > Thiobacillaceae > Sulfuritortus. The sequence goes on along the minus strand of DDKN01000091.1, from coordinate 2,234 downwards.
CAGTCCACCACGTCGGCTTCCAGCATCGCCTTGCGGATCTCGCCCTCGCCCGACTGCTGCGACGACATCGAGCCATTGGCCAGCACCACGCCCGCCGTGCCGTTGGGCGCGAGGTGGTGATAGATGTGCTGCAGCCAGGCGTAGTTGGCGTTGCCCACGGGCGGCACGCCGAACTTCCAGCGCACGTCCTCGCGCAGGCGCTCGCCGCCCCAGTCGGAGATGTTGAAGGGCGGGTTGGCGAGGATGAAGTCGGCCTTGAGGTCGCGCAGCTCGTCCTTGTGGAAGCTGCCCTCATTGTTCCAGCGGATGTCGGCGTCAATCCCGCGCACGGCAAGGTTCATCTTGCACAGCCGCCAGGTGGTGTAGTTGCTCTCCTGCCCGTAGATGGCGATGTCGCCGATGCGGCCGCCGTGCTCCTCAACGAACTTTTCGCTCTGCACGAACATGCCGCCGGAGCCGCAGCAGGGGTCGTAGACGCGCCCTGAGTAGGGCTCAAGCATTTCGACCAGCACGCGTACCACCGAGCGCGGCGTGTAGAACTCGCCGCCGCGCTTGCCTTCGGCACCGGCGAACTGGCCGAGGAAGTATTCGTACACGCGCCCGAGGATGTCTTTGGAACGATTCCCTTCCTCGCCCAGGGCGATGCCGGAAATGAGGTCGATCAGTTCGCCCAGCATCACCTTGTTGAGCGCGGGGCGGGCGTAGTCCTTCGGTAAAACGCCCTTCAAGGATTCGTTGTCCTTTTCGATGGCGCGCATGGCGTCATCGATCAGGGTGCCGATCTCGGGGCGCTTGGCGTTGGCCTGCAGGTGCGACCAGCGGGCCTCCTTGGGTACCCAGAAGACGTTGTCGGCGAGATATTCGTCCTTGTCCTCGGCGGCCTGGGGGTCTTCGGCGAGCAGCGCCTGGTGCTTGGCCTCGAAGGCGTCGGAGATGTACTTCAAGAAGATCAAGCCCAGCGCGACGTGCTTGTAGTCACTGGGCTCCATGTTGCCGCGCAGCTTGTCGGCGGCCTTGAAGAGCTCGGCTTCGAAGCCGAGGTGGCCTCCGTTGCCGTTCTTGGCGGTGTCGTTCTGTGCCATCGTGTGCTTACCCTTTGCGTAATGTCTTGGTTGCCGGGGCCTGATACCCCGGTGCGAGCTTGGCGTTCTCGACGCCATAGAGCGCCAGCGGATCGGCCAGCCACAGGCGGTACTGTTCGTCTGTGAGGCGATGGTCGGGCGAGCAGTCGACGCTCCAGCGCAGCAGCATGTAGCCGGCGACCGCCGCGCGCACCCGTACCCGCAGCGAACCGTCCACCATCGCGTAGTCCCGCTCGATGATCTCGGGGCGCTCAAGGCGCGGGTGCGGCACGAACTCCAGCTCGACGATGCGCGTCCATTGGATATCGTGGTCGGGCCGTTCGTGGGGCTGAGGCGCTTCATCCAACATGGCCGGCGTTTCGATGCGGGTGAGGACGAAGTCCCGAAACTCGCCGCGCTTTCGGTCAAAGGCCCGCACGTGCCAGCGCAAGCCGGTATCCACCAGGGCAAAGGGCACGATGACCCGCTCGGTCTCGCCGCTCGTCATCGAGTGGTAGCGGATGGCGAGGGGGCGCATGGCGTGGATCGCCCGGCAGACCGGGGCCAGCACCTCCATCCTGGGGATGGATAGGGCGGCAGGCAATTCGCACGGCAGCAGCGGTTGCAAGGGCTTGGCCGGGCCGTTCACGCCATCGCCAAACCCATGCACCAGCGCCGACAGCACGCGCTGCGGGGCGTGCTCGAACAGTGGGGAGAACGCCTGTCCGACCCGGTAGACCTTGTGGCTGCCGTCAAAGAGGATGTTCTGCGGTGCGATTTCCCGGTACAGCGCCAAGTCGCGCGTGGCCCCGGCCGGCGTCACACCGAAACGCTCGACCAGGTCGGGACGGCCGATCTCACCGAAGAAGTAGAGCCGAAAGTCAATGTAGGCCGGCCGCTCGCGCTGGGCGTGGCTCAAGGTCTCGACGCGCTGGGGCTGAGTCACCAAAGGCTCCTCATCCAAGACCGACAACCGAAAAGCTGTGATTGGTTTTATGTTTGTCCATTGCCAGGCGGTTTACATCATCAAACTGATGACATTGTGCGCTACGATCTGGACGGCAACAACACAGAAGCAGCCGCGCCATGAGAGGCGACTTCGATGTCGCGCTTGGGGATCGATCCGGCGTCCGCAGTCTTGAAGGACTAGGTGTTAAGTTGCAATAGGTTGTT
>DDKN01000080.1:1258-57016 GCA_002339725.1 Thiobacillus sp. UBA2597 | reverse complement strand
GGTTTGAGCCCCTCCCGGCCTCCCCCAATCTCCCATACCCCCTCTCCCCTATGGGGAGAGGGCTGGGGTGAGGGGCCGCCGATATCGGGCCGGGTGGCGGGGGAGGGGACGATTTTAGACAAATGAGGCAGGCGAAATGAATTCCGAACACATCAACCCCAGCGATCTGCGGCAACAGGTGGTCGACACCGCCCGGCTCAGCGTCGAGCGCGGCCTCAACCAGGGCAGCTCGGGCAATGTCAGCGTCCGCTGCGGGACGGGCATGCTGATCACCCCGAGTGGCCTGGCCACCGATGCGCTCGGCGTGAACGACATCGTCTACGTGCCGTTCGAGGGCGCGCCCGAGGGCGACCTGCCGCCCTCCAGCGAATGGCGTTTTCACCGGGATATCTATCTGCAGCGGCCGGAGGCGAATGCCGTGGTCCATGCCCATTCGCCCTTCGCCGTCGCGATTGCCTGTCTGCGCCGCGGCATCCCGTCCTTCCACTACATGGTGGCGGTGGCCGGGGGCCACGACATCCGCTGCGCCGACTATGCCACCTTCGGCACCCAGGCCCTGTCGGACAACGTGATGCAGGCCCTGCAGGATCGCCGCGCCTGCCTCATGGCCAACCACGGCCTGGTCGCCTTCGGCGAGACGGCCGGGCGTGCGCTTTACATTGCCTTGGAGGTCGAGGCCCTGTGCGAGCAGTTCTGGCGCGCCTCGCTGTTGGGCCAGCCGGTGCTGCTGACCGAGGCCGAGATGGCCGAGGTGATCGAGCGCTTCAAGACCTACGGCAAGCGCGGCTAGGACTGCACGGCCGGCGCTTCGGTCAGCAGGCGCGCCAGCAGCGCGCCGTCTTCATACACCCGCAGCTCGCCCGGCACGAAGGGCTGCCAGGCCTGGTCGGTCAAAGGCTCGGTGGCGATGAGCGCCGCCGCACCCTGGGCGTCGGCGAATTCCAGATGATGCAGGCGGTCGTGGCCATAGGCCACCAGCACCCGGCCGTCGGTGAGCAGGAAGTTGAACTTGCCCAGCTCGGCGATCTCCTCGGCCAGTGCGGCCAGATGCCGAAGCCAGGGTTGGTGGTCGCGCGCGTCGTAGCGCTCGGCGATGGCCGTGAGCAAATGGCAGAAGGCGTGCTCGGAATCGGTGTCGCCCAGTGGCTGGCACACCGGGGCGCGCGCCTGCCATTCGATCACCTCGGGCACCAGGCCGTTGTGGGCGAACACCCATTCGCGCTGGCAGCAGGCATGGGCGAAGGGATGGGTGTTGAGCATGCCCGGCACCGGCGGGTGGCGCGCCTTGCGCACATGGGCGAGCACCAGCCTGGCCCGCAGGGTGGTGGCCAATGTGGCGAATTGCGCGCTGGTGTGGCCGGGCTCGGGCGACTTGACCAGGCGGGCGCCGTCCTGGTTCCAGGCCGCCACCCCCCAACCGTCCGGGTTGTCACCGGTGCCGCCGCCGCGTTGGCGGAAGGGCAGCAGCCAGCGGGCGAGATCCCGATCGTGTTGCCCACTGTATCCAAACAACTCGCACATTCGACGTCCTTGCTGCCCCGCGGTCACCCCTTGCCGCCACTCTACAAAATTCCGCTGTCCGGTGGAACCGATGACCTTGCCATTCCGGGCCCGCTTGCTATCAAGAACCAATGCCTGCCGCTGCCCGGCATAAGTTCAAGCATGCGCCAACAGGCGCGTTCGCCAAATCAGACGAGGGACCACGATGGTCATGTTGCGACAACGCCTTTTCCTGGCCGTCCTGGCCATGTGGGCGCTGGGCCCGGGGCAGGCGCTGGCCCAGTCCAAACCCGGTCAGAAAAACCAGACCCCGCCGGCCATGAACATCGGTCAGACCGTGATCAAGATGCGCATCGCCGACAACGTGAGCCTGGACGACGCGGTGGAGTCGATGAAGCTGCGCGGCAACGCGCTGAACATCAAGCTGGTGGCCGAGCTGCCCCTGTCCAAGCAGGTCGAGGCCATGACCGGCCAGCCCGTGCGGCGCATGGAGATCTTCCAGTTCTGCGACGCCCTCACCGCCAAGCAGATGGTCGATTTCAACATCGACTTTGCCGCCTACCTGCCCTGCCGCATCGCCCTGGTGGAGGACGACAGGCAGCCGGGCCGCGGCTGGCTGGTGATGATGGACCTCAACCTGCTGATCAACGCTGCCAACCTCAGTCCGGAGATGAAGGCCAAGGCGATCGAGGTGCGCGACACCCTCGAGAGCATCATGAAGGCCGGCGCCAACGGCGAGCTGTAAGGTTTCTTGAATGATGCAAAGGCCGGCCCTGCCCGGCCTTTTTCATTCGATGCGTATCACCCGGAAATAGTCCGGCAGCTTGCGCTGCAGCAGGGCGTCGATCGCCCCGGCGTTGGGCTGGTGCGCGAACGGCCGGCGCGGATGGATGCGGTCGTTCACCCAATGCCGTGACCAGCCTGCCGTGCTGGTCACGCATTCCTCGGCGAAGCCGGCGAGCTGGTGTTGCCGCTCGATCTGCAGGCAGCCGCCCAGGAAGAGGTCGACATAGGACTGCACGATGGGAAAGCGCCGGCTCGGCGGCGCGGCCCTGTCCGGCTTGTTGACATAGAGCCACACCTCCCCCTCGGGCAGCGTGCCGGCCAATGGCGTCAACTGCTGCGGCGCCAGCGCCACCCGGCAATAGCCGGCCTCGCGCGCATCCATGTTGGTCAGCTCCACCTCGTCGGCTAGGGCGAACAGCACGGCGTTCATGCTGGACTTGGCTTGCGCCGTGACGCCGAGAAAGGTGGTGCTGAAGCCGACCGGCGAGCCCTGGGCGATCCAGGCGCGGCGAAAGCCCTGCACGCGCACCGGCAGGGCGGTCTTGGCGCTGGGGGCGGTGCGCAGGCGCGAGGCCTCCTCCATCAGGCTGCCGTAGCCGACGAGGTATTGCGGCGTGCCCGGCGTGGGCAGGGGGTGGCAGGCATCGCTGGCGAGGGCGCTGCCGGCGAGCAGCCAGAGCAGCCAGAGTCCGGGACGCAGCCTGTCGTGCAGAGTCATCGTGCGCTCCGTCCCCTGGCTCAGTGTTTATCCCGCCGCCTGCGGGCCTCTTCCAGGCTGCGCGCCACGATCGCCTTCGCCTTTTCATAGAAGCGCTGGGGCAGGATGGGCGCCTCCTTGTCGGCCAGGTCCCAATCGGTGCGGAAGTCCTCCATCAGTGCGGCCAGCCTGGTCGCCTCGATCTCGGCGTCAGCCAGCACCAGCTCGATGCGGCGCCGCAGCATGCCGTATCTCAGGGCGGCGGCGCGATGCTGCTCGGCCCGGCCTTCCAGGTTGAGAAAGGTCTGCAAGGCCGCCAGCACGGTGGCCGCCAGGCTCAGCAGGCCGACGGCGATCTGACCGCTCGTCGAGGCCGCCTCCAACTGGCTGATGATGGTGGTGCCGGCCGCGGTGGTCAAAATCACCACCGCCATGCCGACCGCTTTGTGCATGCGGGCGTAATAGGCCGAGGCCCGGTGATGCGCCATGTGGAAGATGCGGGTGCCGACCTGCCAGTAGTCGAGGAGTTCTTTGGTGGTCATGGTGGGCTCCCGTGGGGTTGTCGAGCCCAGTATAGCGCGGCGATTGCCGTCATCGCCCCCGTTGTCATTCCAGCGAAAGCGGGAAGCCAGGGGTTATCCACGGCTTGCCGAGCAGGTGGGGCTTTATATGCTCGTTGGGCGCGAGGCCGCCCGGCCCCGTCATGTTTTAGCCGCAAGCCCCCACCGCCCCGCACGCCGTGCAGAAGTCGCAGCCGTCCTTCTTGATTACGGTGTCGTTGCCGCATTCCTTGCAGCGGGCGCCTTTCATCACCGGCACGCCAAGCGCGGGCTCGCCGGTTTCCGGGGCTTCCAGGATACCCATCTGTTTCACCGGGTAGCCTTCCTCGGTGAGGATGCCGAGCATGGCGTAGCGGTGGATGATGAGCCGTGCGACGTAGGCGATGGTGGAGGGCCAGGTCTGGCTTTTCTCGCTGCCGGGCACCTTGGCCATGAAGTCGCCCAGGGGCTCGGGGTAGTCCAGCAGCTTTCTCAGCTTCATGCCGATCCAGGCCGGGTCGAGCACGCGCATGTCCAGGGAGAGGATCTTGCACAGGCCGTCCAGGGCGCGCGGGTATTCGCCCGAGAGCCAGACCGAATAGGGCCGGGTGACGCCGTCGGGCAGGGTGATCTCCTTCAGGCCGACCACGAAGTCGTCGCCCGCCGCGGGGTTCAACACATCCACGGTCCAGGACAGGGTGCCGTCGGTGCCGGTCTTGGGCTCCTTCAGGCTGAACAGGGCGTCGAGCACGGGGGTGGGGCCGTCGACGTCGAGGGCGTGCAGTTCTTCCAGGCGCCAGCGCACGATCTGGGCGAAGGCGGAGACGATGCTGGGCACCTGGCGCGGCTCGCCGTCGGGCGGCATGGGGATGGCGCAGGCGTCGTCGCCGCGCGTCTTGGCCAGGGTGTCGAGTTTCAGTTTCAGCCAGGCGCGGTCGTTGGCACGCATGTCCATGGACAGGGTCTTGGCCAGGGCGCCGATGCCGCGCGGCTGCTCGGCGCCATTGGCCCACACCTCGAACGGGAAGGCGCGCCCGCCGCCGTTGACCACGTGGCCGACGAAGATGGCGAAGCTGCCGTGGGCGCATTCGATCATGTAGCTCCAGGCCGGGTTGCCGCCGGGCAGGCGCGGCCGGCCCGGCCACTTCAGGCTTTCCAGCACGGGGGCCGGGATGCTCTTGATCTCGATCCGGCGGTTGACGTCGGCGGTGACGAAGTCCTGCGGCGCAGCCTTGGCCGGCTCGACCGAGAGCACGCTGCCGAGCACGGCGTTGGGCCGGTAGGTGGCCAGGCCCTTGAGGCCCGCCTTCCAGGCGGCGAAGTAGAGGTTCTCGAAATCGACGTAGGGATAGTCTTCCGGCACGTTCACCGTCTTGGAGATGCTCGAGTCGATGTAGGGCGCCACGGCGGCGACCATCTCCATGTGGTCCTGGGCGGAGATCTCCAGCGCGGTGACGAAGGCGGGCGGCAGGTGTGCCATGTCGCCGCCCTGCTCCCGGTAGACGCGGTAGGCGTGGTCCTCGACCTGATGCTCCTTGAAGTCGCCCTCGGGCGTGCGCTTCTTGCGGGTGTAGGCCCAGGAGAAGGGCGGCTCGATGCCGTTGCTGGCATTGTCGGCGAAGGCAAGCGAGATGGTGCCGGTGGGCGCGATCGACAGCAGGTGCGAGTTGCGGATGCCATGGCGCCGGATCAGGTCCTTGATCTCCTGCGGCAGGCGGCTGGCGAAGTTGCCGCCGGAGAGATAGAGGTCGGCGTTGAACAGCGGGAAGGCACCGCGCTCGCTGGCCAGGTCGACCGAGGCGCGGTAGGCGCTGTCGCGCATGAACTCGGAGACCCGGGCGGCGAAGGCGCGCGCCTCGGCGCTGTTGTAGCGCAGGCCGAGCATGACCAGGGTGTCGCCCAGGCCGGTGAAACCCAGGCCGACCCGGCGCTTGGCCATGGCCTCGTCGTGCTGCTTCTCCAGCGGCCAGGCGGTCAGCTCCAGCACGTTGTCGAGCATGCGGATGGAGACCGGGATCACCTTGCCGAACGCCTCGTAGTCGAACTCGGCCTCGGGCGCGAAGGGGTATTTGACGAAGCGGGTGAGATTGATCGAGCCGAGGCAGCAGCAGCCGTAGGGGGGCAGGGGCTGCTCGGCGCAATTGTGCACATACAGCCCGTTGGCATCGAAGGCGTGCAGGTCGGCTACGGTGACATCGTAGACGGGCTCGATGCCATCCTCTTGCAGGGATTCGACGGTGGCGATGAAACGCTCGCGGTTCAACTGACGCTTGTAGCTGCCCAGCAATGCCGCCAGCTTTTCGGCCTTGGCGGTATCGGCAAAACCAACACGCTCTGCAAACAGGCTCAGATTGTCTCCACTGATGACGAGGTCGTGGATCGGCTGCCGCGGATACTCGCGCCGACCGCCCTTGCCATCGGGCAGCCATGATCTGTCGGCCGGGCGGCGTTCGCGATAAAGCGTGCTATTGATGCCCAGACGCAGCAACATGCGCTGGACGGCCTGCAAAAGGGATGCGCTGGCCTGGCTCAGGCGTATGCTGACGCCTTTGTCCTGGGTGCCTTGCACCGAGCCGTCGGCATCGAACAAACCGCGCAACAGGGCGCGGCAAAACTCGGAAGAGCCTGCCTCCATCCGGGGTGTGATGGTCTTGTGGTTTGGCGCTGCGCCATAGGCGAAGGCCAGATCGCGCAGCGCGGCCGAGGCCAAACGGCATTCGCCATTGCCGGTGAGCGGCCGTTGCCAGCCTCGGAAATCGGCGCGGTGCGGCAGGGTGGCGATGGCCTGCATGGCGGCCTGCATGATGCCGGTGGCGCTGTGGTTTTCGTGGAGGGTGTCGCTGCCCACCACCTTGAGTTCGGGCGCCCAGACGGAAAGCACGGCCTTGTCCCGACCCAGCCAGCCATCGCCGATGAGCAGGCCCAGCAGATAACCTTCTTCCGCCGTGCCGTGGCCTTCCCAGCCGGCGAGGGCGCGATGATTGTTCAGCACGATTTCATCGCCGGGCTTGAGCGAACCGGCATCGCACCATTCGCTGTGCGTCAGGTAGCGCGTGCGCCGGCTGACCTTGCGTACCGGGTGATCATGCGTCAGGCGCAGGGTATGGCCTTCGCGGGTGCGCAATCGAAGCACCGGTTTGATGCCGGTCGCGAAAAAGCCGGCCGATTCGGTTGGATAAGGCTTGCCATCGAGGATGGCGTCGAACGGCTTGCCGATCAGTTCGCCCACCTGGCGTGCGCCCTGGGCCGTCATGACCCAGGTATCCGCCGTCACGCACGGATTGGTCGCCTCGATGGTCTCGCAGTAATAGAGGTTGTTGTCCTTGTTGATGCGGTCGAGAAAGAGCACGCCCGGCTCGGCATGATCGTAGGTCGAGGCCATGATCTGGGTCCACAGGTCGCGCGCGCGGATCTTGCGATAGACCCACATGCCGTCCTCGCGCTGGTAGGCGCCGGCGGCCTTCTGCTCGTCGATCGGCTCGGCGCGGTGCACCAGCTCGGCCTCGCTGTCGTCGGCCACGGCCTGCATGAAGGCATCGGTCACGCCGACCGAGATGTTGAAGTTCTTCAGGTCGCCCTGGTCCTTGGCGTGGATGAAGTCCTCGATGTCCGGGTGGTCGCAGCGCAACACGCCCATCTGGGCGCCGCGCCGGGAGCCGGCCGATTCCACGGTCTCGCACGAACGGTCGAACACCCGCATGTAGGAGACCGGGCCGCTGGCGCGCGAATGGGTGCCCTTGACCAGGGCGCCCTTGGGCCGGATGCTGGAGAAGTCGTAGCCGACGCCGCCGCCCCGGCGCATGGTCTCGGCCGCCTCCTGCAGGGCGGCGTAGATGCCGGGCCGGCCTTCGGACTCGCCCGAAATGGAGTCGCCCACCGGCTGCACGAAACAGTTGATCAACGTGGCCTGCAGCTCGGTGCCGGCGGCCGAATTGATGCGGCCGGCCGGAATGAAGCCCGCCTCCATGGCCTTGAAGAACAGGTGCTCCCAGATCGAGCGTTTCTCCTTGGCCTCGACCGAGGCCAGGGCGCGCGCGACGCGCTGGCGCACGTCGGTCACCGTTTTTTCATCGCCCTTGGCGTATTTCTCCAGCAGAACCTCTCTCGAGATCTCCTGCTCCTCCAGTTCGGGGAATAAGGCGTTTTGCATGGCGGTCTCCTGTGCTCGGCTCGGTGGGCCCGCGCCGCGAATTGCGCTAGATATAGCGTTTATCGGCAAACCTTAGCACTAAATAAAGGCTGCGGCTAGGCGAAAAAATTGACCCGGGTCAAGCCGAATGCAATTTGAGTATATGCGGCCTGGCCTACGGCGACTCCCCGCCTCATCGAGGGGGCGGGTCAGGGCGGGGAGAGGTGTCGGTCCCCCTCCCTGCCTCCCCCGCAAGCGGGGGAGGGGGATTCGCCTCCGACAGGTTGACCTGCTCAAAGCCGCTGCTTCCCCCGCAAGCGGGGGAGGGGGTTACGGCGAAGCCGGGGCCAGCACCGGCGTTACTGCCTTTCGCGCGAGGGGGGGAGGGGTGCGAAGTCAGCCGATCTCGGCCACCACCGGGGCGTGGTCGGAGGGGCGTTCCAGCCGGCGCGGGGCGGTGTCGATGGTGCAGGCGGTGCAGCGTTCGGCCAGTGGCTGGGACAGCAGGATGTGGTCGATGCGCAGGCCCAGGTTGCGGCGGAAGGCGCCCTGACGATAGTCCCACCAGGAATAGCTCTTCTCCGGCTGCTCGAACAGGCGGAAGCCATCCTTCAGGCCGAGTTCGAGCAGGGCGCGAAAGTGGGCGCGTTCCGGTTCCGAGCAGAGCACCTGGCCTTGCCAGGCGATGGGGTCGTAAACGTCGCGGTCCTCCGGCGCGATATTGAAGTCGCCCAGCACGGCCAGCTCCGGGTGCCGGGCGAGTTCCGCCTGCAGCCAGTCGGCCAGGGCCTCCAGCCAGTTGAGTTTGTACTGGTATTTGTCGGAATCGACGCTCTGGCCGTTGGGCACGTACAGGTTGATGACGCGCAGGCTACCCACGCTGGCGGCGAGCACCCGCTTCTGTTCGTCGGCCAGGCCGGGGATGCCGACCTGCACCTCCTGCAGGGGCTGGCGGCTCAGGATGGCGACGCCGTTGTAGGTCTTCTGGCCGGCAAAGGCGACGTGATAACCCGCCGCCTCGATCTCGGCGCGGGGGAAGTTGGCGTCCTCGGTCTTGGTCTCCTGCAGGCAGACCACGTCGGCCCGGGTCTGATTCAGCCAGTCGAGCAGATGGGGCAGGCGGACCTTGAGGGAATTGACGTTCCAGGTGGCGAGTTTCATGGCGGGGGATTAAAGCATTAACCGCAAAGGGCGCAAAGGACACAAAGAAAACCGGTACCTCGAAAAATCCTCGTATCGGCGCTCCCGCGCCGGCGGAAGCCCGGTAAACCAGGGCCTGGATTGCCACCTGCGCGGAAATAACGGGTTTTTCGAGGTGCCCGATCCTGTCTGGGGCCGGTCTTCGGTAGCGGGCATCGGCGTATCCGCCCTGCCGCCCAACAGTTAAACCGCTTTGCGCCCTTTGCGGTTAATCGGGTTTGGCTTTAGTGGCCGGGCTGCGCACGCTATAGCCGGCCCCGGTCAACAGCTTCGTCCAGTTGGCCGGCTCGAAACCTTTGTAGTGCTGGCTGCCGACCTTGAGCACCGGCACCTCCATGGCGCCGGTGAGCTGCTGCAGTTCGTTGGCGCTGTCGAGCTCGGTCTGGGGATTCTTCAGGCTGTAGGCGATGCCGCGCTCGGCCAGCCAGGTCATGGCGTTGGTGCAGATCGGGCCACAGTCGAAGGCGTAGAGCACGACCGGGACCTTTTCCTGACCCGGCGCGGCCGGGACCGGGCCGCTCTCCCGATGGATGCGGCCGGGTGCCAGCACGCCGGCCGGCGGCGGCGAATCGGAGTAGGTGACGACGCCGGTCGGGCTGACCCAGCGGTACATCTCCGCCGCCTGGGTGACGAAGGGAACCCAGAGCAAGCCCAGCCAGAACCATCGCGCCATCGCCATCTCCTAGGGGGTGGTTTCGATCATGCCATTGTGCCGCAACAGGGCGTCGAGGGTAGGTTCCCGGCCGCGGAAGGCGATGAAGGATTCGAGCGCCGCGCGCGAGCCGCCCACCCCCAAAATCTCGCTCCAGAAGCGGTGCCCGGTTTCGGGGTTGAGCACCCCGTCTTCCTCGAACAGGCTGTAGGCGTCGGCCGACAGCACCTCGGCCCACTTGTAGCTATAGTAGCCCGCCGCATAGCCGCCGGCGAAGATGTGCGAGAAGTTGTTGGGGAAGCGGTTGTAGTCGGGCGGGAGCACCACGGCCACCTGTTGGCGGATCGCGTTCAGCAATTGCAGGGCGGTCTTGCCGGCATCCGGGTCGAAGTCGTAATGCAGATGCATGTCGAACAGGGCGAACTCGATCTGGCGCAAAGTCTGCATGCCGGCCTGGAAGTTCTTGGCCGCCAGCATCTTGTCGAACAGCGCCCGGGGCAGCGGCGCGCCGGTGTCGACATGGCCGGTCATGTGTTTGAGCACATCCCATTCCCAGCAGAAATTCTCCATGAACTGCGAGGGCAGTTCCACGGCATCCCACTCCACGCCGTTGATGCCGGAGACCCCCAGTTCCTCCACCCGGGTCAAAAGATGATGCAGACCATGGCCGAACTCGTGGAACAGGGTGATCACCTCGTCGTGGGTGAACAGGGCGGGTTTGTTGCCGACCGGGCGTGAAAAATTGCAGTTGAGATAGGCCACCGGGGTCTGGATGGTGTCGCCCTTGCGGCGCCGGCAGATGGCGTCGTCCATCCAGGCGCCGCCGCGCTTGGTCTCGCGCGCATAGAGGTCGAGATAGAACTGGCCGAGCAGCTGGCCCGTCCGGTCATGAATGGAATAGAAGCGCACGTCGGCGTCCCAGACCGGCGCTGGCGTGGCCTGGATGCTCAGGCCGTACAGGGTCTCGATCAGCTTGAACAGGCCGGCCACCACCTTGGGCTCGGGGAAGTACTGCTTCACCTCCTGCTCGGAGAAGGCATAGCGGGCCTGGCGCAGTTTTTCCGAGGCCCAGGCGATATCCCAGGCGGCCAGATCCGTCATGCCCAGCTCCCTGGCGGCGAATTCGCGCAGCTCGCGCATGTCGCGCTCGCCGAAGGGCTTGGCGCGTGCGGCCAGCTGGTTCAGAAAATCCAGCACCTGCTCGGGCCGCTCGGCCATCTTGGGCACCAGGGAGACCTCGGCGTAGTTCCGGTAGCCCAGAAGCTGGGCCGCTTCGCGCCGCAGCCGGACGATCTGCGCGATCAGAGGGGTGTTGTCGAGTTCGGCCGGGCCGAATTCCGAGGCGCGGGTGACGTAGGCGCGGTAGAGCTCCTCGCGTAAGGCCCGGTTGTCGCAGAACTGCATGACGGGCAGATAGGAGGGCGCGCGCAGGGTGAGCTTCCAGCCGGGCCTGCCATCCTTGCCGGCCGCTTCGCGCGCGGCCTCGATCACGTCGGCCGGCAGCCCGGCCAGTTCCGCTTCGTCCTCGACGTAACGGGCATAGGCATTGGTGGCGTCGAGCAGGTTCTCCTCGAATTTGGCCGAAAGCTTGGCCAGTTCTTCCTGGATTTGCATGAAGCGCGCCTTTTTGGCGTCCGGCAGCTCGGCGCCGCCCAGGCGGAAGTCGCGCAGCTCGTTCTCGACCACCTTTTTCTGCGCCGGGCTGAGCCAGCCATAGGCGGGACTTGCGGCCAGGGCCTTGAACTTGGCATACAGCCCCTCGTGCTGGGAGAGTTCGGCGTAGTACTGGGTCACCTCGGGCAGCTTGGCGTTGTAGGCCTCGCGCAGCTCGGGGCTGTCCATCACCGAGTGCAGGTGCGAGACCTGGCCCCAGGCGCGCGACAGCCGCTCGTTGGCGTCCTCCAGGGGCTCGACGAAGTTGGCCCAGGTCGGCGCCTCGGCACTGGCGGCCAGCTGCGCCACCAAGGCACGGTTTTCGGCGAGCAGCTGGTCGATGGCGGGGCCGACATGGTCGGGGCGGATGTCGGTGAAACGGGGCAGGCCGGAAAAATCCAGCAGGGGGTTCGGGGTATGCGCATTCATGATGTCGGCTTGGCCTGTGGGTTCAATGCAACGTTGCTAGTATCTGCGGGCGACGCCGTTTTTTTCCAGTGTTTCTTGTCCCTCCCGGCGGTGGGGCTACGCAAGGGCCGGGCTTGAGGCGTGCTTGACCCTGCTGCCGTATCCAATACATTGGAAGAGTCGATGTCCGATCGCCGAGAAGAACAACGATGCCGCTCAGCGTCTTTTTTCGCGCACTGGCCTGTGGGCTCGTCCTGGCCCTGACGGCCCCGGCCGGCTGGGCCGCACCCCGGCCGGAGCCGCGCGCGCGCGAGGCGGCCGACGTCAGGATCCCGGGCTATCTGGTGCAGGAAGAGGCCCGCCTGGCCGAGCAATTCGCCCGACCCCCGGTCAGGCTGGAGCTGATCGGCCAACTGGCGGAGACCCGGGCGCAAATCGCCGAGGCCCTGGCGCGTCAGGGCGAGTTCGAGCGCGCACGCGATTATCTGCTGGGCGCCCTGGAGCTGGAACCCGAGGCGCTCACCCGCTGGGAGCGGCTGGGCGATCTGTCGGTGCAGGTGCAAGACCGGGCCCTGGCGCAGCAGGCCTATCTCAAGGTCTTGACGCTCGACCCGGCCCACCGCGCCACGCGCGCCAAGCTCGCCAGCCTGGCCCTGGCGCAGCGCGATTACGCCGCCGCGCGGCGGCATCTGGAGATCGTCCTGGCCGACGAGGCCACCCCGCGCGAATGGCTGCCGATCGCCACCCTGGCGAGCCTGTATGCCCTGACCGGGCAGACCGCCCAAGGCCGGCAGTATTTCAGTCGCATGGCCATGGCCACCGGGGATGACCGCTTCGTGCTGGCTGAGGCCATCCTGATCCAGGCCGACGGCGACGGCAAGGGGGCGGCCAAGCGTCTGCGCGACGTCGAGGGCGGCGAAATGACGCCCGAGCTGCTCAAACGCTATGCCGAGCGGCTCAAGCGCGCATTCGAGCCGGGCCTGCTCGACAAGCTGTTCAAATGGTTGCAGTAGGGGTGGCCATGCGCAAACTCGCCCGCCTGATCGCCCTTGCCGTTTGCCTGGCGGCCTCGCCCGTCCTGGCCGACAAGGCCTATGTCCAGGCGGTCAGGGCCGCCGATGCCCGCATCGGCGAGTTCACCCGCGCGCTGAAGACGGGTGATAGCCAGGCGATGCGCCAGGCCGCGCTGGCCTTGCGCCAGGACCCCATGGCCATCAGCCGGCTCAACCAGTTCGGCAGCGATACCCTGAAACAGGCGGTTAACCGCGAGACCCAGGTGGTCGAGGCGAAGACCCGGGAGCTGGTGCGCCAGCGCCTCGCCGACAAACTCGGTGTCAGCCCGGACAGGATCGGCTTTTTCGAGGCGACCAACCCCTCGGGCGAGATCAAGGTCGGCCAGGACTGGGACGTCACCGTCCAGGTCGAGGTGGGCGAGGTCGACCGGCTGGACGAGGCCGGCCGGGTGGTGAAGCAAAAGGTCTACCGGGACATCCGGGTCAAGGACAGCGCGCAGAGCGTGCAGGAGGCCTATTTCGAGGTCGCCACCGGCAAACCGCGTCCGGCCGACCCCAAGGTGGCGGAGAAATACGCCCAGGAGGCGGCCGAGTTCGCCCACCGGCACAACGTCGAGGTGACCGACTACCTCGCCAGCGAGGCCTATGGCGGCCTGCCGGGCGAGGGCAAGGCCATCATCCAGGGCCCGAAGAACCAGCGCCTGCGCGACGTCGAGCAGCTGTCCCAGGTCATGGAGTACAAGAGCAATCTCGCCCGCAACAAGGCCCAGGACCTGATCGACGACGCGGCCAAACAGGTCAAGGCGCTCGGCCTGGAGGCGAGTGACCCGCGTGCCGTGCGCATCATGCAGGACGCCGAGGCCGCCGCCCAGGGCTGGTATCAGGAGCAGGCCAGGCAGTACGTGAAGCAGTTCGACAAGCAGATCCTGCCGCGGGTGGAGGCGCTCGGTGGCAAGGTGCCGGCCCGGGTCGAGGAAGGCACCCAGGTGCTGCGCCGCCTGTCCGCGGGCGAGATCACGCCGGCCGAGGCGCGCCTGCAGCTCAAGGCCATGGGCCAGAGCGTCGACGACGTCATCCGCAAGGGCACCGGCCTCGTGGAGGCGGCGCAGAAGGCCAAGGCGATCACGGCCGCGGTGAACACCGCCGCAGCCAAGGGCGGCACCCCCGCTCAGGCGCTGCGCAAGCTGATGCCCCAGGCGGCCAAGGGCGCCAGCGTGGCGGCGGCGTGGCTGCCGGCGGCCGGCTCGCTTGCGCATGGCTACCGCATCGAGCGCGAGCAGGCCGCCATGGAGAATCGTGGCGTCGAGCACTGGGCGGCCTTCGACAAGGCGTTTCAACACGCGGTGACCGAGCCGGCCAGGATGGTGGTCGAGCTGTTCGGCCAGGGGGTGGAGGCCGGCGGCGAGGCCTTCTATCGCCTGAGCCGGGAGAAGGGCGTGGCCGGCGCCTTCGGCAGCAGTTTTGGCAATGCGCTCTGGTACACCGGGGCCGGGGCGCTGTGGGGCGGGCGCCAGGTGGTCGAAGGCTTGGGTCATACCGTGTTCAATCCGGTGGAGACGACGGCCGCCGTCATGTACACCGGCCTGCAGGCGGCCGACCTTTTGGGCCAGGCCCTGCTGGTGGACGAGATCGCGGCCAACCTCTACTACGACCCCGAGGCGACCCGCGCCGAATTCGCGCAGCTGCGCGCCAACGCCGCCCGCACCCGGGAACAGCTGGCCAAGGCGATCGAGCGCGCGGAGCAGCTGCAGGCCGAGCTGCGCCGGCACGTGGTCACGGCCAAGCCCGAGGCCCGGGACTTCAGCGCCACGGCGCAGCGCCTGGCGGCCGACTACAAGGCGGCCTACGGCCAGGCGACGGGGTATGTGACGCAGTGGTATGGCTTCGTCTACCGCCGCTATGGCGGACTGGAGAACCCCGTGGTGGCAGAGGAGAACCACGCGCTGCTGCCGCTGGTGCGCCGCGTCCAGGCCCTGCCGGCCGACCCCTTCGCCTTCATCGACGAGGCCTTCCTCAAGGGCCTGCCCAGCAGCCTGACGGTACGGGTGAAGGACGGCGCCAGCGGCAAGCCCATCGCCGAGAGCGGCTGGCTGCAACTGAACGGCCCGGGCTTCGAGCGGGTGTGCGATGGCCGGGGCCCCACGCTTACCTGCCAGGGCATTCCCTTCGGCAACCATCGGGTGCGGGTCAATCTCAAGGGCTATGAACCGGTCGAGCTGGAGCTGAAGGTGCATCCGCTCAAGCAGCGTGACTACGCCTTGCAGGCCACGCTGGCCAAGCAGACGGTGGTGCCGACCCATGCCCGGGTTTCGGTGCGGGTGGTGGATGCCAAGAGCGGCGCCCTCATCCCGGGCGCCACGGTGCGCATCCGCTCGCCCGAGGGCGACTCGCAGGCGAGCGCGCCCAAGGGCTCACTCAGCTTCGAGCGGGTGGCGCGCGGCCGCAGCACGCTCGAGGCCGAGGCGGCGGGTTATCTGTCCGGCAGCCAAGGCCTCGATGTCAACCCGGCCAGCCAGACCGACTATACCGTGACCCTGCGTCTGGCCAAGGGCGTGGAGCAGAAGGCGCCCGCCACGCTCACGGTGCGGGTGCGGGATGCCCGCAGCGGCCAGCCGATCCCGGGGGCGCGCGTCACCCTTTCCGGCGCGGGCGAGGCCAGCGCCAGCGGCAGTGCCGCCACACTGACCGGCCTCAAACCCGGCAGCTATCGGGTCGAGGCGTCGGCCGGCGGTTATCTGCCGCAGAGCGACAGCCTCACCCTGGCCGCCGGCGCCCGCAGCGAGATCACGCTCAGCCTGCAAGCCATCGAGCGCAAGGCGGCGACCAACGAGGCGAGCGAAAAGGCGGACAAGGCCGCCGCCGCCGAGAAATGCTTCGAGGCCCACCGCAAGAAGATCGCCGACCTGCGCGCGCACAACCAGCGCCAGGACCCGGCGAGCAATGCCATCACCACCCTCACCTTGGGCGTCGACCGCAACTGCTCCGCCGCTTACAGCGCCTGCATCGAGACGGCCAGGCAGGTCGCCCGGCAATGTCCGCCCGGGCCGGACGGCACCTACACCCATTGCTCCCGTCAGGAAAGCGCTGCCTGGATCCGTTGTGCCCTGGAGGAGATCAGCTGCGGCGAACGGGTGTTGATGCAGCAATGCGGCCTCAAGTGACGCGCCATGGATGAGCTGCTGAGCGAACTGCAGACGGTCCTCGAGCAGCAGGGCTGGCAGACCAAGCGGCTGGGCGGGGTGCTGACGGCGGAAAAGGCGATCGTCCGCGCCCGCTGGTGGCTGGGCAGCCGGTGCCTCACGCATCGCCTGCGGCTGCAGGCGGATGCCGGACAGCGGCTGTTGAGTTATTGGGAGACGGCCGTGGAGTCGAGCCGCGGGCTGGCCCCGCCGCTCCTGAGCGGGTCGCGCCAGGCCCAGCAGGGCTGGCGTTTCGATGAAACGCGCCGGGATGCCGGCATCGGCAGCGGCCAACTGGAGTATGGCCGCCTGCGGGAAGAGATGGAGCAGGCCTGTCGCCGGGCCGGCTGGTCGTTCCGGCCATTGCCCGGTGGCGGGGCCGGCTCGCCCTGATGAAGTCGTTCAACCCGAAAAGGAGGATTGCCATGCGCTACCCCATCCAATCCCTGCTTGCCGCTGCGTTCTGCCTGAGCGCCGCCGGCGCTCAGGCCGGCACCGACCAGGCGGCGGGCGCGCCGCTCCAGCTGGCCCAGTCGGCCAATGCCGCTTGCGTGCAGAAGTGCGAGGAGCAGAAGCAGCGCTGCTTCGATCAATACAAGAAATCCGACAGCGTGAGCGGCAGCTACATCACGCCGGAAGGCCACAAGCTTTGCTGGAGCGCCTATCACGAGTGCAAGAGGAATTGCCCGCGTTGATTTGTCCCGGTCGGCCGGTCCATGGGCGGCCGGCACAGGCCGGACTGCCCAGGGCAGGTTGAGCGCAGCTCCGGGGCGGGGATGGGGGCTGTGTTAAAATCCACCGATTTTTCCCGGTTTTCCCTGTTTTCGAGCCTACCGAACGATTGCCCATGGCCGTCCCCTCACTCGAACAAGAACTGCGCTCGCGCGAACGCCTGCTGGGGCTGCTGCTCAGCCGTATCCTGAAGGAGGAACTGCCGCGCCCGGTGTATGACGCCCTGGGCGAGCTGCGGCGCGGCTTCGGCAACCTGCGGGAAAAGGACGACGCCAAGCGCCGGCGCGCCCTGATCGGCCTGATCGAACGCCAGTCGCCCGAGGCGCTGTCCCAGATCATCCGTGCCTTCAACATCTATTTCAGCCTGCTCAACATCGCCGAGGAGACGGTGAACCTGCGCCGTCGGCGCCAGGCGGTGCAACGCGGCAGCCATATGTGGGCCGGCTCTTTCCACGACACCCTGCTCGGCCTGCGCGAGCAGGGGGTGCAGGTCGAGCAGCTGCAGGTGCTGCTCGACAAGCTTTGCTACATGCCGGTGATCACCGCGCATCCGTCCGAGGCCAAGCGGCGCACGATCAAGGGTGCCCTGCGCAACATCTTCCTCAGCATGGAGGCGCTGGGCGACCCGCGCATCCGCGGCATGTACCGGGACGAGGCCATGCGCCGGCTGTCGAATCAGATCCGGGTGCTGTGGAAGACCGACGAGGTGCGCGCCTTCAAGCTGCAGGTGCGCGACGAGATCCGGGCCGGTCTGTCCTATTTCCCGCAGTCGCTGTTCCAGGCGGTGACTTTGGTCTACCGCAACTTCCACAAATCGCTGCGCGACGTCTACGGCGCCGAGGCGGCCGAGTCGATCCGGGTCTCCAGCTTCCTGCGTTTCGGCTCCTGGATCGGCGGCGACCGCGACGGCCATCCCGGCGTCACCGCCGAGGTGACCGCCCTGGCCTGGCGCATGCAGGCGGTGACTGCCTACGAGGAATATCTGCGCCGGCTCGAAGGTCTGTCCGACCAGCTCTCGCTCTCCATGCGCCTGTGCCGGCCCTCGGCCGAATTCATGGACAGCCTGGAGGAGGACCGGCGTCAGGCCGAGATTCTGTTCGACAAGCGGCCCAACCCGCACCCGCAGGAGCCCTACCGGCGCAAGCTGGAGATCATGCGCTACCGTATCCGGCGCAACCTGATCCTGGTCCAGCGCGCCATGGATGGTGTCGATGTCAGCTTCGAGGAGCCGGGTTACGCCAGCGCCCAGGCCTTTTTGCACGATTTGCACCTGATCCGCGATTCCCTGATCGGGCACGGTGACCGCGACCTGGCCGAGAGCGAGCTGCAGGACCTGATCCATCTGGTCGAGACCTTCGGCTTCCACCTGCTGCAGCTCGACATCCGCCAGGAATCCGGCCGCCACAGCGAGGCGGTGGCCGAGATCCTCAAGGCCGCCATCGGCCTCGACTATCTGGCGCTGGACGAAGCGGGCCGGCTTGCCACCCTGGCCGACCTGATCGCCAACCCGGCCGCCCTGCAGGTCGATGTCGGCGCCCTGAGCGAGAACAGCCAGGAGACCCTGCGCACCTTCCAGCTCATCGCCCACATGCGCCGCGCCCTGGGCGAGCAGTGCTTCGGCCGCTATGTCATCTCCATGACCCACACCGCCTCGCATGTCCTGGAGGTGATGCTGCTCGCGGCCCAGGCCGGCCTGGCCGGGCGCGTGGGCAACAACTGGTATTGCCATATCGGCATCTCGCCCTTGTTCGAGACCATCGGCGACCTGCAGCATTCCGATGCCGTGCTCGATCAGCTCTACCGCATTCCGGTTTACCGCAGCCTGCTCGACGCCTATGGCGAGGGCCAGGAGGTCATGGTCGGCTACTCCGATTCCTGCAAGGACGGCGGCATCCTCGCCTCGGCCTGGAACCTGTACGAGGCGCAAAAGCGCATCGTCGCCCTGTCGGACCAGCACGGCATCCACTGCCGCCTGTTCCATGGCCGCGGCGGCACCCTGGGGCGCGGCGGCGGTCCCACACACGAGGCGATCCTGGCCCAGCCGCCCGGCACGGTGCGTGGCGAGCTCAAGCTCACCGAGCAGGGCGAGGTGCTGTTCTACAAGTACAACAACATGGAGACCGCCCAGTATGAGCTGACCCTGGGCGTCACCGGCACGCTCAAGGCCAGCACCCATCTGGTGGGCAAGGTGGTGCAGGACCGCAAGGACTACCTGGCCATCATGGACGAACTGGCCAAGACCGGCGAGGCGATCTACCGCGACCTGACCGAGCGCACGCCGGGCTTTCTCGACTATTTCTACGAGGCCACCCCGGTGCAGGAGATCGGCCTGCTCAACATCGGTTCGCGCCCCTCGCACCGCAAGCAGGGCGACCGCTCGATCAGCTCGGTGCGCGCCATCTCCTGGGTCTTCGCCTGGGGTCAGTCGCGCCATGCCCTGCCCACCTGGTATGGCATCGGCGCGGCCATTCAATCCTGGCGCGGCAACGATCCGACCCGGCTGGCCAAGCTGCAGCAGATGTATCGCGAATGGCCGTTCTTCCGCACCCTGCTGTCGAATGCGCAGATGGCCCTGTACAAGGCTGACATGAACATCGCGCACGAGTATGCCGGGCTCTGCCACGACCGGGCGGCAGCCGAATTCATCTTCGGCCTGATCCGTCAGCGTCACGAGGAGGCGGTGCGCCAGATCCTGCAGGTGGCCGACATCCCTGCCCTGTTGGCGGAAACCCCGGAGCTGGCCCTGTCGCTGCAGCAGCGCAATGCCTACCTCGACCCGCTCAACTACATCCAGGTCGCGGTGTTGCGCAAGCTGCGCGACGCCGAGCGCGAAGAGGAAAGCCCCTGGCTCGAGCCGCTTTTGCGCTCGATCAACGCCATCGCGGCCGGCATGCGCAATACCGGTTGAAGGGGAGGGGTAATGGCCATCGAGCGCTTTCAGGACAAGCAGCCCCAACTGGGCCGCGATGTCTACGTCCATAGTGCCGCCACGGTGATCGGCGAGGTCGAGCTGGGCGACGGCGTCTCGGTCTGGCCCGGCGCGGTCATCCGCGGCGACGTCAACTTCATCCGCGTCGGCAGCGGCAGCAACATCCAGGACTGCGCCGTGCTGCACGTCTCGCACAAGAGCGCATCCGATCCGATTGGTGCACCGCTCAGCGTCGGTCGCAACGTCACCGTCGGCCACAGCGTCATCCTGCACGGCTGCACCATCGGCGACGAGTGCCTGATCGGCATGGGCGCCATCGTCATGGACAAGGCCGTGCTGGAAGACCGCGTGCTGCTCGGCGCCGGCAGCCTGGTGCCGGAGGGCAAGCGGCTGGAGAGCGGCTGGCTCTACCTCGGCCGCCCGGCCAAGGCCCTGCGCCGGCTGACCGAGGAAGAGCTGGCCTATTTCGAGTATTCTGCCCAACACTATATGAAGCTGGCGGCCGACTACCGGGGAGGTTGAGTCGTGAAGGCAGTGCTCCCACACAAATCAACTCAACACCCCCTCTCCCCCTGGGAGAGGGGTAGGGGTGAGGGAAGCGCCCTGCTCGATGCTCCGCCGCGCTCATTGCCCTCGCCCTGCCACGCTGCCACATTGCTGGGGTGCGTACTTGCGCTGCTTCTGGCCGGCTGCGCCACCTCCACCGAACACCGCGGCCAGGATGGCTGGGCCAACTACGAGATCGGCTGCAGCGGCCCGCTGCTCAACCTGCGCAGCTGTCTGGCCAAGGCCGGCGAGGTCTGCCGCGGCCGCGGCTATAAGGTGCTCGACTACGAGGGCGTCCAGCCGCCCGCCAGCACCACCGCCCTGCCGCCGCCCGGCCTGATCGAGCAGGCGATCCGGGGCGAGCTCAACCAGGAAGCCCTGAACAAGTTCGAGATTCGCAAGCTGTATATCCGTTGCCACTGAATGGGGTGCGGGCGGGTATACTGCCGTTTGTTTACGCTAACCAATGGGAGAGTCATGCGCGCACTTTTGAGCAGCCTGTTGCTCGGTCTGGTCTTTGTCTTTCAGGCGGCCTATGCCGAAGATCCTGCCGTTGTCTTCGACGGCCAGGCGTTCCAGCAGCGGTTTGAGGCGACGCAGCCGAACGGCGACAGGCTGGTGGAATTCGTGCGCGAGGGGGAAACCCTGGAGAACTGGACCCGGCTGATCGGATTTCGCTCTCAGCAGCTGCCGCGCGTCGACAACGATGCCAAGAAGGCCGCGCTGGGAATGGCTCAGGTGATCAAGGCGGTCAGTCCCGGTGCCCCGGTCCAGCTCATCGTCAACGACCAAAACGAGGCGATTCTCGACTTTTTGTTGTTGTCGAAAGACGCCAAATTCATGGAATTCAACATATTCAAGTACGCGAGGGGCAACGACGGCAACGCCGTGGTTTCCTTCCAATTCGCCTACCGGTTTGCCCCGTCCTCGATGACGCCGCCGGAGTTCGCCAAAGCCAGGAACGCCTGGATCAACCTGGCCGCGTCTTACGACATGAATCAGGTGCAGGCCAAATTCGCCAAGAAAAGCGAGTGAGCCCGTGTCGGGCGCCAATTGGCGCCAGCGCATTGCGCGGAATGTAGCGCGACCATCCGGCGCATTCGCCTGCGGCTGATGCGCCCGAGCTGATCAATTCAATGCGCTGGCCAGCCTGCGTCGATATTCCGCCACCAGCGGGCTGCCCGCCAGCAGGTTGAACACCGAGAGCATGGTCTTGCGCGCAACCTCGTCGTTCCAGCTGCGGTCGATCCGGATCATTTCCAGCAGCTCGTCCATGCCTTCGGCATAGCGGCCGTTGGCAACCAGCAGGTTGGCCAGTTGCAGCCGGCTCTCCAGGTCTTTTGCGTTGGCCTGGATCTTGTCGCGCAGGGCCGCCTCGTCACCGCCGGCCTGGCCGGACAGGGCGAAATTGATCTTCGCCGCGAGCTGCGCCACCCGGTCTTCCTGCCGCATCGCCGGGGAGAGGCTGTCGAGCAGGCGGCGGGCTTCATCGAGTTGGTTCACCTCGAACAGGATCTCGGCGGCGTCCAGGCGCACCTTTTCATTGCTGCTGTCGAGCTTGGAGGCCTCGGCCAGCACCTGCAGGGCCTGGGCGGTATCCCCGGTGGCCTTCAATTCGGCCGCCTTGAGCCGCAGCTCTTCCGCCGGCGAGGGGATGATGCGGTCGAGGAAGGCGCGCACCTGACCCTCGGGAATCGCCCCGGAGAATTCGTCGACGATCTCGCCGCCGTAGATGGCCTTGACGCTGGGGATGCCGCGCACGCCGAACTGGGCGGCAAGTTCCTGGTTCTCGTCCGAGTTGACCTTGGCCAGGATGAACTTGCCGCCGTATTCCTCGGCCAGCTTTTCCAGGATGGGCTTCAACATCTTGCACGGACCGCACCAGGGGGCCCAGAAGTCGACCACCACGGGCGCTTTTTTCGAGCCCTCGATCACGATCTGCTGGAAGTTGCTGCTGTCGACGTCGAATGCGAACTGGCCCATGGCCTACCTCTCGAAAAACGAACCGCTGTCTAGATGTTGGCGCCGCCGCTAATTTCAAGCCCGGCCATTCATGCCTGCTCGATGCGCCGGGCCAGCTCGCCGGCGATGCCGGTGTAGCTGCCGGGGGTCATGGCCAGCAGGCGCTGCTTGGCCTCGCTGGGGATGGCCAGGCCCTGGATGAAGGCGGCCAGGCTCTCGCGGCTGATGCCGCCCTTGCCGCGGGTGAGCGCCTTCAATTGCTCGTAGGGGTTTTCCACGCCGTAGCGGCGCATCACGGTCTGGATCGGCTCGGCCAGCACCTCCCAGTTGGCGTCGAGGTCGTCGGCCAGGCGCTGCGGGTTGGCCTCCAGCTTGTCCAGGCCGCGCTTGAGGCTTTCATAACCGATCAGCGCATAGCCGAAGCCGGCGCCCATGTTGCGCAACACGGTGGAGTCGGTGAGGTCGCGCTGCCAGCGCGAGATCGGCAGCTTCTCCGACAGATGCCTGAGGATGGCGTTGGCCAGGCCCAGGTTGCCCTCGGAGTTCTCGAAGTCGATCGGGTTGACCTTGTGCGGCATGGTCGAGGAGCCGACCTCGCCCTCCTTCACCTTCTGCTTGAAGTAGCCGAGCGAGATGTAGCCCCAGATGTCGCGGTCCAGGTCGATCAGGGCGGTGTTGATGCGGGCGGTGGCGTCGTACAGCTCGGCCATGTAGTCGTGCGGTTCGATCTGGATGGTGTAGGGGTTGAAGCCGAGCCCCAGGCCCTCGACAAAGCGGCGGGCGAAGCCTTCCCAGTCGAAGTCCGGGTAGGCGGAGAGGTGGGCGTTGTAGTTGCCGACCGCGCCGTTGATCTTGCCCAAAAGCTCCACCGCCTCCAGGCGCTTGAGGCCGCGTTGCAGACGATAGGCGACGTTGGCCAGCTCCTTGCCCAGGGTGGTGGGGCTGGCCGGCTGGCCGTGGGTGCGCGAGAGCATGGGCAGGTCGGCCAGGGCGACGGCCATGGCGACGAGCTTGCCGTGCAGCGCCTTCAGGCTGGGCAGGATGACCTCGGCCCGGGCGGCCTTGAGCATCAGGGCATGCGACAGGTTGTTGATGTCTTCCGAGGTGCAGGCGAAGTGGATGAACTCCTTCACCCGCATCACTTCCGGGTTGTCGGCGCAGCGTTCCTTCAGGAAATACTCCACCGCCTTGACGTCGTGGTTGGTGGTCTGCTCGATCGCCTTCACCCGTTCGGCGTCCGCCAGCGAAAAGCCTTCGGCCACGGCGTCGAGCGCCTGGATCGTGGCGGGCGAGAAGGGGGGCACCTCGGCGATCGCAGGCTCGGCGGCCAGGGCCTTGAGCCATTCGATCTCGACCTTGACCCGGTATTTGATCAGGCCGAATTCGCTGAAGTAGGGTGCGAGCCTGGCACCGATGCGGCGATAACGGCCGTCGAGGGGGGAGAGGGCGGTCAGTTCGGTCAGTTGCATGGCAGGCTCCTAAATCACTTTTTGTGGGTCTGCTGCATCACCAGCAGGGCCTGGTTGCGCAGCACCTTGAGCAGGTTGAGCATTTTCGAATCGAGTTGCAGCACACCTTTGTCGCGGTCGGCATAGAGCAGGGCCAGGGTCTTGTTGTCGACCACCATCGGCAGCAGGAGGAAGGCGCGTGCCCCAAGCCGCTGGCGATGCCAGTCCGGGATGCGCGACTTCAGGGCCTCGTCGCCGGTGTTGGCGATCAGGATGTCCACCCCCTGGTTGGCCGCGACCTGGAAGGCATCGTGGGCATAGGTGAGCGGCACCTTGAAGGCACTGACCGCCTGGTCGATGTTCTTGCCGAAGCCGAAGCGGCCGGACAACGATTTGCCGTCCTTGTCGCGCACCGCAATCATCACCCGGTCGAAGCTGCCGGTGCGATAGAAGATCTCCAGCATCATGTGCAGGATGTCGGAGATGCCGGCCCCGGCGACCAGGGCCTCGGTCATTTCCTGCAAGCCGGCCGCGAGCAGCGAGGCCGGGTCGTCCGCGTCGGGTTCGACGCTGGCCAGGATGGGCAGGGTGTTGAGCGGCTGCGCCGCGCCGCCGGCGCCCGCGGCCTCGGCCTGTGCCTCCAGCCGGAGCAGGCGGCTCAGGGCCGGGCTGCTTTGCACGTCGCCCTGGAAGATGTCGGCGTCGCGTTGCACCACCCGGGCCGCCTCGTGGATCAGGCTGTTGAGTTCGCCGCTGGGGAAGCTGCCCAGGGTGGCATAGCGGCGGCCCAGCTCGTTCAGGCGCTTGGTCATGTCGGCCTGTTCGAGGTCGGCCGCGACGACCTGATAGAGCTCGCGCGCCAGGCTGGCCGTGGCGCGCAGCCGGGCGAGGTCGGAATCGGGCCGGCCGATCTCACCCGGCGGCAGCGGGGTCATGCCCTGGATCAGGCTGTGGGGCAGACGCCAGTGCCGGGCGATGGCCAGGCCGATCTGGTCGTAGGTGGTGCCGAACACCTCGCGTGTCGCCTCCGCCTCGCTCAGGCCGCGGCCGCGCATGAGCATGGCCACCTGCTGGGTGCGTTCGTAGAAATAGAAGCGCGCCATGAGCCGGCCGAGATTGCGCAGCATGGCGCTCAAAAAGGCCTCTTCCACATCGGGCAGGCGCATCTGCTCGCCCAGCAGCCGGCCGAGCACGCCGCAGTAATAGCTCTCCAGCGCCTCGCTCTTGAGCTCCTGGCCCTGGGCGTGGTTCTGCAAATGGTCGAACAGCATCAGCGACAGGGCGACATCACGCACCGTGTTGAAGCCGAGGATGACCACGGCGCGCGAGATGGTGCTCACCGGGCGGCCGGCGAACTTGCTGTAGTGCGCCGCGTTGACCAGGCGCAGGAGCTTGTTGGTGAGCGAGATGTCGCGCAGGATGGCGCGGGTCAGTTCGTCGGCCTGGCTGGTCTCGGAGCCGACGATCTCGTTGACCTGGACGATGGTGTGCGACAGGGCCGGGAAGTCCTGGGTGGCGCTCAGTTCCTTGAGCAGCGCCTGGGTCTGCTTGGCATCCAGTGGTTTCGACTCATCCATGGCGACGGCTTTCGGCGGGCGGCTTATCGGGCCTGTTTGAAGGCGAGCAGGGCCTGGTTGCGCAGCACCTTCATCATGTTGAGCACCTGGGGCGCCAGGGTGATCGGGCCGTGATCACTGTCCAGGTAGATCAGGGCGAGTGGCTTCTTGCCCACCGTGACCGGCAACAGCAGGAAGGAACGGGACTTGACCTGGCCGGCATGCCAGGACGGGATGCGGTTCCTGATGTTGTCGGCCTGGGTGTCGCTGATCAGGATGTCGACCCCTTGGGCCACGGCGGCCGAGAAGGCATCGGTCGAGGCGGTGGCGGAGACGCGGAAGGCGGCGATCGCGCTGTCGATGTTCTTGCCGAAGCCGGTGCGGCCGGCGAGGAACTGGCCCTGGCGGTCGAGCACGGCGATCATCACCCGGTCGAAGCAGCCGGTGCGGTAATAGACCTCGAGCAGCAGATGCAGGATATCGGTGATCTTGCTGTTGGCGATCAGGGCATCGGTCAGATCCTGCAGGCCGGCGGTCAAAATGGCGGCCGGGTCGGTCTCCGCGCTGCTGTCGATTTCGGGCAGGGCCAGATCATCCAGGCGCGAGGCATCCACCCGCTGGGCGATGGCGTCGGCCTCGGCGCTGCCTTCGCCCAGCAGGCGTTGCAGCATGGCGCTGTTGCTGATCGGGGCCTGCAGGGTGGCGGCCTCTTTCTGCACCTCTTCGGCGGCGTTGAGCATGGCCCCCTGCAACTGGGCCGGGCTCAAATCGCCGGCCTGGGCATAACGGCTGCTCAGTGCCTTCAGGCGCTTCAAGCGTTCGCCGTCGTTGAGGTCGCTGGCGGCGACCTGGTACAGCTCACGCGCCAGGTTGGACAGGGCCTGCAGGCGCGCCTCGGGCGTGGCCGGCTTGCGCACCGGGCCGGGCGGCAGCGGGGTGATGCCCTGCATCAGGGTGGCCGGCAGGTGCCAGTGGCGCCCGATGGCCAGGCCGAGCAGGTCGTAGGTGGTACCCAGCACCTGGCGGCAGGCGGCGTTCTCGTCGAGGCCGTCCTTTTCCATCAGGGCGCGGATGCGCTCGGTACGCTCGAAGAAATACAGCCGGGCCATCAGATAGCCCAGGTTGCGGAACATGGCGCCGATGAAGCCTTCCTCGCCATCGCGCACCCCAAGCGGGCGCGCCATCAGGCGGCCGAGCACGCCGCAATAAAAGCTCTCCAGGGCGTCGCTCTTCAGGGCCTGGGCGTGGGCCTGGTTGTTCAGATGCTCGAACAGCATCAGCGACAAAGCGGTGTCGCGGATGGTGTTGTAGCCGAGGATGATCACCGCACGCGAGATGGTGCTGATGTTGCGGCCGCCGAACTGGGCGTAGTGCACTGAGTTGACCAGGCGCAGGAGTTTGTTGGTGAGCGAATTGTCGCGCAGGATCACCCGGGTCAGCTCGTCGGTATGGCTTTCCTCCGAACCGACCAGCCGGTTGATCTGGATGATGGTGCTGGACAGGGCCGGAAAATCCTGGCTCGCCATCAGCTCCTGCAGGAGCTGTTCGGTCTGTGCACTGTCCAGGGCTGCCAAGGCGTCGTTCATAACGCGCGCCTGTCGGTAAACGCCTGGGCGATGGTCATCGCATCCACGTATTGGCTCCGGCCGCCGCTTCGCGGCTTAACGCCCGCTTTGCGGGCATTAGCCTGCGCCGATACTTTGGTGGTTTCGGTCACGCCGCGGTTCATAACGCGCGCCTGTCGGTAAACGCCTGGGCGATGGTCATCGCATCCACGTATTCCAATTCGCCGCCGGCCGGGATGCCGCGGGCGATGCGGCTGACCTTGAGGCCGCGCGCCTTGAGCAGTTCGCTGAGGTAGTGTGCCGTAGCTTCGCCCTCGGCGGTGTAGTTGGTGGCCAGCACCACCTCCTGGGTGACGCCGTCCTGCGCCCGTTGCAACAGGCGCTCCAGACCGATCTCCCTGGGGCCGATGCCGTCGAGCGGGGAGAGCCGGCCCATCAGCACGAAATACAGGCCCTTGTAGGCCTGAGTCTCTTCCATGCGGTTGAGGTCGACCGGCATCTCCACTACGCAAAGCAGGCGCGCATCGCGCCGGGGATTGGCGCACAGCTCACACACCGGGGTCTCGCTGAAGTTGTTGCAGCGCTCGCAGTGGTGCAGCTTGTCCAGCGCCGTGGTGAGGCAGGCCGCCAGACGCTGGGCGCCCACCCGGTCGCGCTGCATCAGGTGATAGGCCATGCGCGCGGCCGACTTCGGCCCCACCCCGGGCAGCACGCGCAGGGCGTCGATCAGGGCTTCGAGCGTGCCCGGCAGCTTCATGATCGGACTGAGTCTTCAGCGGGCAGTTGGCAGTCGGCAGCAGGGATCATGGGTGTGACTGCAAGCTGCAAGCTGACGACGGCCAACTTAGAAAGGGAACTTCATGCCGGGCGGCAGGGGCATGCCGGCGGTGATGGCGGCCATCTTTTCCTGGCTGGCGGCTTCCACCCGGCGCACGGCGTCATTCACCGCGGCGGCGATCAGGTCTTCCAGCATCTCCTTGTCGTCCTGCATGAGTGAAGGGTCGATCACCACGCGCTTGACGTCGTGCTTGCCGGTCATCGTGACCTTGACCAGACCGGCGCCGGCCTGGCCCTCCACTTCCATCTCCGCGATCTGGGCCTGGACCTTCTGCAGGTTCTCCTGCATCTGTTGGGCCTGTTTCATCAGGTTGCCGATTCCGCCTTTGATCATGTGTGACCTCGTTCGTGTGAAACAACGCGCAGCGTTGCCAAAGTCCCCCTCTCGCGCGTGCGGGAGAGGGCAGGGGTGAGGGAGACGATCATGGCGCAACCCGCTTTCAGGCGGCCAGCGCCACGCCTTTCCTTGTGGGGATGTTGGAGCGGATGTTTCGCCATGATCGTTACTGAAGCGGTTGAATCTGGGTGACCTTGCCGTCCAGTTCCTGCACCACGGCCTGGACGAAGGGGTCGCGCTGGATGGCCGCCTCGGCCTCGGCCTGGCGCTCGGCCTTGTTGCGCGCCGCCACTTCGGCCGGGGCGCTGCCCTGGGTGGCGCCGAACTGGAATTCGACCTTGAGCCCGGGCCCCAGTTTTTCCTGCAGGGCGGCTTTGAGTTTTTCGCCGAAGCCGGTGAGCAGGCTTTTCTGGCTTTCCGGCAGGCGCAGTTTGAGCAGATTGGGGCCGTGCTCGATCAGCTCGCAGGCACTGGCCAGCTGGCCGATCAGGCCGTTCAGGCCGATGGCCAGGGTCAGCCAGTCGCCGTCGAAGGCGGTTGAATTCGCGCTGCCGGCGGCTGCCGCTGGCCGGGGTGGGGCGCTGCTTTCCTCATCCCTCTCCCCTCTGCCAGGGGTGGAGGGGAAGTTCTCCCCGCCCCCTGCGGGGGAGCCAGCGCTTTGCGCTGATGCAGGGCCGGGGCCGAGGGCGCGTGGCGGCTTGCCCGGTGCCGATGGCGTGGCCGCCTGCGGGGCTGGGGCGGCGCTGGCCGGGGCCGGCGCGCCCGGGCTGAAGGCCAGCATGCGCAGCAGGGTCATGGCGAAGCCGGCGTATTCGTCCGGCGCCCATTCCAGGTCGCGCCGGCCCAGGCCGGCGATCTGGTAGTAAAGCTGCACGGTCTCGGCATCGAGCGCGCGGGCCAGGGCGAACAGGCGCTCGCGCTCGGGCACGTCCTCGGCCACCGCCTCGGGCACGGTCTGGGCCAGGGCGATCTGGTGCAGGAGCAGGCCCAGGTCCTGCAGCGCGGCCTCGAAGGAGAAGCTGCGGGCGGCGATGTTCTCGGCCTCGCGCATGAGGGCGGCGCCGTCGTTATTGGCGAGGGCCTCCAGGATGGGGAAGAGATAGGCCTGGTCGACCGAGCCCAGCATGTCGCGCGTCTCCTGCTCGCGCACGGTGCCGCCGCCATAGGCGATGGCCTGGTCGAGCAGGGACAGGGCGTCGCGCATGCTGCCGGCGGCGGCGCGGGCGATCAGGGGCAGGGCGGTCGGCTCGTTGGCGATGCCCTCGGCGACGAGCACGTTCTTGAGGTGCTCGGCCACGCGCGCGGGCGGCAGCAGCTTGAGGTTGAACTGCAAACAGCGCGAGAGCACGGTCACCGGCACCTTCTGCGGGTCGGTGGTGGCCAGGATGAACACGACATGGGCCGGCGGCTCCTCCAGCGTCTTCAACATGGCGTTGAAGGCGCTTTTCGAGAGCATGTGCACCTCGTCGATGATGTAGACCTTGTAGCGGCCGGCGGTGGGTGCGTACTGGGCGTTCTCCAGCACCTCGCGCATGTTGTCGACGCCGGTGTAGGAGGCGGCGTCGATCTCGATCAGGTCGACGAAGCGGCCGGACTCGATCTCGCGGCAGGCGCTGCATTGGCCGCAGGGGGTGGCGGTCAGGCCGGTCTCGCAGTTGAGGCACTTGGCCAGGATGCGGGCGATGGTGGTCTTGCCGCAGCCGCGGGTGCCGGTGAGCAGGTAGGCGTGGTGCAGCCGGCCCTGGCCGAGCGCGTTCGACAGGGCCCGGACCACGTGCTCCTGGCCGACCAGCTCGGAGAAGGATTTGGGCCGCCATTTGCGGGCGAGGACTTGGTGGCTCATGGCTGGCAGGCGGTCTGCGGCAAGCGGTGAGCCGTGAAGAGCCGGGGCGTTGTGTCTGAAGGGGTCGTCCGCTTACCGCTCACTGTTCACCACTCACCAGAAGTTGGGGTGGCGAGCCTTACCCCCGGCACTGGCATCGGTCGCTGTGGCTGCTTCCTTCCGGACCTGACCAGGTTGGCAACTTAGCCATGCGGGGAGACCCGCCACGGCCGATTTTACCCCAAGGCCAGGCCAACCGCCTTATTCGCCGTTGCTGTCCTGCTTGAGCCGCCGCTTGCGCACCGCCTCGGCCAGTTCGCGCAACAGGGACTCGGTGTCATCCCAGCCGATGCAGGCATCGGTGATCGAGACGCCGTACTCCAGGGGCTTGCCCGGGCACAGGTCCTGGCGTCCGGGATTGAGGTGGGACTCGATCATCACCCCGATGATGCGGTTGTCGCCGTTGGCGATCTGGCGGGCGACATCGTGGCCGACCTCGATCTGGCGCTCGAACTGCTTGCTGGAATTGGCATGCGACAGGTCGATCATCACCTGCGGCCGCAGGCCGGCCGCCGCCAGCTCCTGGCACACGGCATTGACGCTGGCGGCATCGTAATTGGGCTGTTTCCCCCCGCGCAGGATGAGGTGGGTATCCTCGTTGCCGGCGGTCTTGAACACCCCGACATGACCGGACTTGGTCACCGAGATGAAGTGGTGCCGGGCCTCGGCCGCCTTGATCGCGTCGACCGCGATCTTGATGTTGCCGTCGGTGCCGTTCTTGAAGCCGATCGGGCAGGACAGACCGGAGGCCAGCTGCCGGTGACTCTGCGATTCGGTGGTGCGTGCGCCGATGGCCCCCCAGGCGACCAGGTCGGCCAGGTATTGGGGCGAGATCAGGTCGAGGAATTCGGTCGCGCTCGGCAGCCCCAGTTCGTTGATCTCGAGCAGAATCTTGCGCGCCAGGCGCAGGCCTTCGTTGATGTCGAAGCTCTCGTCCAGGTGCGGGTCGTTGATCAGGCCCTTCCAGCCCACCGTGGTGCGCGGTTTCTCGAAATAGACCCGCATGACGATGATCAGGTCGTGCGCCAGCTCGTCGGCCAGTTTTTTCAGCTTTTTCGCATAGTCCAGGGCGGCGCTCGGATCGTGGATGGAGCAGGGGCCGACCACCACCACCAGGCGGTCGTCGGCGCCGCGCAGCACGTCGTGGATCGCCTGGCGCGCGGTAAAGGTGGTCTTCAGCGCCGCCTGGCTCGCCCTGAGCTCGCGCATGATCTGCATGGGCGCGAGCAGCTCGTCGCTCTGCTCGATGCGGGTGTCATCGGTACGGTATCCGGTCATGTCCAATCGTCCTTGATCTGGCCAACCCCTGAAACAAAAAACCGCCAGGGAAGCTGGCGGTTTTCGGGGATTTCGCTTGCTGCTCGCGCTACTTCCTCCCGGCCGCCCTGGGCATGGGATAAAAGTAAAAGCTAAAAAAGTCGGCGCGTTGCAGGTGCATGGCTTGCATGGTAGCAGAGGGGGGCGGCCTGGGGCAAGGCAAGTGGTTGATTTGAGGCAGGATTGCCTGTGGTGTCGGGGGCAAAAAACCTTGTGCTGGGTGGGGCTTGGGGACAGGGTTGGCCCTGGCGGCGGGCGCTGCCCTCGGCCGGACGGCCCCGGCCAAGGGCCATGCGCAAGGGGCAGTCCTGCGCGCTTGGCAAGTGGCCGCCAGCCGGGCGGTTTTGGAACCGGATCAGCGCAAGGCCGCGTTCACCCCATCCACCAGCTGCTCGGCGAACAGCCAGTCATCCAGTTCGCTCGCGCCGCAGCGCCGCTTTTCCGACAGGAAGTGCGCGGTCTCGGTGATCAGTTTGTGGCGCAGCTCGGGGTCGAGCGACTTGGCCTTCTTCGGCTTGCTCGCCGGGGTGCGCGTGCTGGCGGCGGTTTCCTTGCCGGCCGGCTTGGCTGCGGCCGGCTTTTTCGGCTTGGCCGTCGTTTCGGACTTGGCGGTCTTTTTGCTCGGCTTGGTTTCGTCCTTCGGCATGATCGGCTCCCTGATCGATGGATTGAATTTCTTATATAGGCCGTCGATGACGCTTGTGTGACAGGTGTCGCGTCGGTTCGGGATAGTACTTAGAGCCTGCTGCAATAGGCTTTTAGTGCGTGCCGCCCACGGTAAGGCCGTCGATGCGCAGGGTGGGCTGGCCGACGCCGACCGGCACGCTCTGGCCTTCCTTGCCGCAGGTGCCGACACCGGGGTCGAGTTTCATGTCGTTGCCGATCATGGCCACCCGGGTCAGGGCGTCGGGACCGTTGCCGATCAAAGTGGCGCCCTTGACCGGATAGGTGATCCTGCCGTCCTCGATCAGGTAGGCCTCGGCCGCGGAGAAGACGAACTTGCCGCTGGTGATGTCGACCTGGCCGCCGCCGAAGTTGACGGCGTAGAGGCCCTTTTTCACCGAGGCGATGATTTCTTCCGGCGCCTTGTCGCCGGCGTGCATGTAGGTGTTGGTCATGCGCGGCATGGGCAGGTGGGCGAAGGATTCGCGCCGGCCGTTGCCGGTGGGCGCCATGCCCATGAGCCGGGCGTTCATGGCGTCCTGCAGGTAGCCCTTGAGGATGCCGTCCTCGATCAGCACGGTGCACTCGGTCGGGTGGCCCTCGTCGTCGACGTTGAGCGAGCCGCGCCGGTTGGGGATGGTGCCGTCGTCGACCACGGTGACGCCGGGGGCCGCGACGCGCTGGCCGATGCGGCCGGAAAAGGCCGAGCTGCCCTTGCGGTTGAAATCGCCTTCCAGGCCGTGGCCGATCGCCTCGTGCAGGAGGATGCCGGGCCAGCCGGCGCCGAGCACCACGGTCATGCTGCCGGCCGGGGCGGGGCGGGCCGCGAGGTTGGTCACCGCCTGATGCACGGCCTGCCGGGCGTAGTCCTGCAGGATGGCGTCGGTGAAATAGCCGTAGTCGAAGCGGCCGCCGCCGCCGGAGCTGCCCTGCTCGCGCCGGCCGTCCTGTTCGACGATGACCTGGAGTGAGACCCGCACCAGGGGGCGGACGTCCGCCGCCACCCGGCCGTCCAGCCGGGCGACGTAGATCACTTCGTATTCGCCGGCGAGGCTGGCGATGACCTGGCTCACCCGGGGATCGAGCTTGCGCGCATAGTCTTCCAGGCGGTGCAGCAGGGCGACCTTGTCGGCCTCGGCCAGCGAGGCGAGCGGGTCGAGCGGCTGGTAGAGCGTGCGGCCGGCCACGGGGGTTGCGGCCCTGACCGCGCCGCTGCCGCCGGCCGCGGCGATGGCGCGCGCGGTGCGGGCGGCCTCTTCGATGGCGGGCAGGCGGATGTCGTCGGAATAGGCGAAGGCGGTCTTGTCGCCGACCACGGCGCGCACGCCGACACCCTGGTCGATGCTGAAGCTGCCGGATTTGACCCGGCCTTCCTCCAGGCTCCAGGCCTCGGACCGGCTGTATTGGAAGTAGAGATCGGCGTCGTCGAGCTTGTGCGCGGCGAGCAGGCCGAACACGCCGTCCAGTTGCCGGGGCTCCAGCTCATTCGGCGCGAGCAGGGTGGCCTGGGCCGTGGCGAACAGGTCGTGGCTCATGGGGTATCGGCCTTGATGACCTCGACCTTGATCGCGCTGCTGCAGTTGAGGCTGCGGTGCTTGAGCACCGGCAGGCTCTTGCGCAGGCTCTCCTGGTAGCCGCGATTGATCGCGGCGCTGACCACGCCGGAGCCGCGCGGCAGCCGGTCGAGCACGTTGCCCCAGGGGTCGACGATCATGGTATCGCCATGGGTCTCGCGCCCGGACAGGTGATAGCCGCCCTGGGCCGGGGCGATGACGTAGGCCAGGTTCTCGATGGCGCGGGCGCGGATCAGGGTCTCGAAGTGGGCCTTGCCGGTGGTGGCGGTGAAGGCGGAGGGCACCACGATGATGTCGACCTCGCCCATCGCCCGGTAGAGCTCCGGGAAACGCAGGTCGTAGCAGATCGACAGGCCCATGCGGCCGAACGGGGTGTCGACCACCACGACCTTGTCGCCCGGTTCGATGGTGGTCTCTTCCCGGTAGCGCTCGTTGCCCAGCTCCAGGCCGAACAGGTGGATCTTGTCGTAGCGCGCGACCTGGCGCCCCTTGTCGTCATAGACCAGGCAGCTGTTGCGCACCTTCTTCGGGTTGTCGCATTCGAGCGGTACCGAGCCGCCGACCAGCCAGATCTTGTGCTTTTTGGCCTGGGCGGCGAGGAATTTCTGGATCGGCCCCTTGCCCTCGGCCTCGCGCGCGGCGACCTTGTCGGTGTCTTTGAGGCCCATGATGGCGAAATACTCCGGCAGGGCGACCAGTTTGGCCCCGGCCGTCACCGCCTGCTCGATCAGGCGCTCGGCCTCGGCCAGGTTGGCCGAGACGTTGGGGCCGGAGGCCATCTGGATCGCGGCCACGCGCAAAAGGCCGGAGCTGTCCTGGTTCTTGGGCGTGGCGCGGCTGCGGGTTTTGGCAAAGCCGGAGGTCGTTTTGCGAGTCACTTGGGTTCCGTCAGTTCCAGTACAAGGGGTTCGGTGGCCTTGGCCGTTTGCGTCAGCGCGATGCGATCGGGCGGCAGCCCGAGCGCGATCAGCCACCAGCGCAGATCGGCTGCGCGCAACTGGGCTTCTTCATCCGGGGCATGACGCAAGGTCAGGCGGGCCTGATCGCTCTGCAGAAAGGGCAGGACGCATTCGCGCAGGCCCGGCTCGGCCAGCACGGCAGCGGCCGTGCGCGGTTTCGACCACAATTCGTCCGAGGGTACACAATCTCGGGCGAAAGCGGCAAGCGGAAAAGCGCAGGCCAGAAGGCAGAGAAGGGCACGCATCAGGGTTTTTCCGTTCCTTTGGCGGGCGCAGTCCGAGCCAGCTTGACCACCACCGGATCGCTCCAGGTGCCCGAGACCTGATACTCGAAGGTGCTGGCCTGGCCCAAGGGGTCTTTCAGCACCTTGCTCGCCACATAGGCGCCGACGCCGGCGATCGGGCCGCCAAGAAGGGCGGCGCCGACCGCCAGGCTCTCTTCCAGCTTGGGGGTCACCGTCACCCGCAGCATCTGGGTCTCGTCGGCCAGACCGATCTTGCCTCCCATGTTCACCCGGGCGGTGGGGCCGTCCATGGTCAGATTCCGCAGATAGGCATTGCCGCGGTCGATCACGACATCGCCCGCGATCTCGTCGAAGGCGAAGCCTTCGCTGAAGACATCGCGGAAATCGAGGGTGATGCGCCGGGGCAGGGCCTGCAGACTGAGGATGCCAAGCAGCTTGGCCGCCCCCGGGTCGACCTTGGTGAACTGGCCGCGCCTGAGCCTGAGGCGCATGTCGCCGTTGAACTTGCCGAGCTGGAACTGCGCCAGACCGCCCGGCCAGGTGAACTGGCCGCTGGCCTCGCCTTCGCCCCGCCGTAAGGTGTCGGGATGGCCCAAACGGCTCAGCAGTCTGCCCAGGTTGGTCGAGCTGGCGCTGACCGTGAGGGCGGACAGCCGGTTGGGGACATAGGACAATTCGCCGGTGGCGCTGATCTGACCGTCGGGACTGGTGAGGACGAACTCCTGCACCTGCCAGCGCCGCGGCAGGGGGTTAAGACGCAGGCTCAGGCTGCCGTAGTCCTGCTCGTTCAGCCCGAACCGCTCGGCCCGCAGCTCGATGGCGGGGGGCAGCTCGCCGCTGGCCGGGGCGTCGCGCCGGGGCGGGCCTTCGGCTGCGGGCAGATAGAGCCTGGCGAATTGCCCCTTGAGCCGGGCCGGGCCGCCGCCCTCGGCGAATTGATAACTCGCCTCGCCTTGCAGTTCCTGGCCATTGAGCTTGAGCTGCCAGCCCTTGGCGCCCGGCCTGGCCTGGATGTTGAGATTGCGGAAACGGCGGTTTTCCAGCAGCAGCTCGGCGAAGGACACATTGACGTCGCGAATCGGTGTCGTCTGGGCCCCGGCCCGGTCCGGCAGCAGGGCGCGCCAGGCATCGAGATCGAGCAAGGGCAGGCTGCCGCGCAGGGCGATACCCTCGGGCGGCAAACTGGTGTCGCCGAGGCCGAGGCGGAAGGTGGCGCGCCTGATGCCGCTGTCGCCCGGCTCCAGGCTGGCGCTCAGCAGGTTGGCATAGCGCAGCTGAATCGTGTCGGCGGCATCGGTCTTGCTGATCAGCAAAGGCATGGCCGTCGCGGCCGGCTTGTCGAAGGGCGGAGGCAGGCTGCTCGCCAGGCCGACCAGGTCGGAGTCGAGCTGCAGGCTGATCCGGCGATCCTTGAGGCTCAATTGGGCGCGGTAGTTGGCGCTGCCACTGAGCCGACGCGCGATGTTGGCAGGCAGATATTCCCCCAGCGCCTGGGCCGTGGCGCGGCCGGTGAGATCGACCCGGACCCGGCCGGCCGTCTCGCTGGCGATGGCCAACTGGGCGGGCTGTCTGAGCACCACGGTCTGAATGCCCTGACCGCGCACGCTGTTTTCGGTGAACTCGATCTGACCCGAGGTGCGTTCCAGCACGGGCAGGCCCAAACCCGGGCTGATGCGGTTGTTGTCGAAGCGGTAACTGCCGCCGACCCGGCTCTCGGCGATGCGGCGCAGGGGCAGGTTGAGCTTGAGTGTCAGCATGCCGCTGCCTTCGGCCCGCATGGCCTCGGTGAAGCGCCCGGTGTGCCCCAAAACCGGGCTGGCGCCGATGAAGTCCAAAAAGCCCTGGCTCGGGCCGGACGCGCTGCCCTCGACCAGGAGCTGCTCGTCCCAGGTGTGAAAGAGATCCGGGATATGGGCGCTGATCTTGCCGAGCGGGATGCCGAGGATGCGCGCGCCCGGCTCGGCGGTCAGGGTCATGGCCTTGTCGTGGAACAGCAGCATGCCCTGGATGTTGTCAATGCGGGGCCAGCCGGGCGCGTAGTCGAGCACGCCGTTGCGCATGCGGATGCTGACCTTGAATTCGCCGCCGCCGCGGTCGAAGGGGAATTGGTCGAGCGACCCCTTGAGGCTGACCCGGGCATCGTCGGTATAGCCGCCGATCAGGCCGCGCTTGAGCCAGGCGTGGGCGTCGTCGGCGATCACGTGCGGCAGGTATTTCCACACCGCGTTGGCCTCGCCGTGGTCGAGCTGGGCCTGCAGCTCGAGCTGCGGGCTGCGGCCCGGCATCAGCTGCAGCCGGCCCTGAGCGCTGCCCTTGAGGTCGGCGTTGACCAGTTTGAGCGTCTCGATGGCGAGGTCGATGCCGCCGGCCTTGGGCGTGCGCCAGGTGAGCCGGCTGCGCACCTCGTTGAAGGCGAGCGGGTTGCGGAACACCTTGGGGTAATCCAGGCCCAGGGCCTGGCTCTCGATCTGGGCCTCGCCGCCCTCCTGATCGGCCTTGACGCTGCCGCTCAGATTGCTGAAGCCCGGCAGCCTGCCATAGGCATTGACGCCGATTTGATGGAAACGGGCGGCCAGGCGATAGCGTTTGTCGTCGAGCTGTTCCGCCTCGGCGTAATCGACGAAGCCGCGTGGGCCGAGCTGTTCGACCAGATCGTGCAGGTTCTTAGGCAGCGGGATGGCATCGATCAGGGCGGTCACCGCCTCCAGCCGCAGCCCCCGGGCCTCGGCCTGCTTCGGTTTGAGCACCCCTTTGGCATCGGGCTCCAGGCGCAGGCTCAGCCTGGCCGCGCTGGAGGTTTCGCCGGTGGCCGTGGTGTAGCGCAGGTTTTCGGTGTGGATGGCATGGCCGCCCTGCTTGGTGCGTTGCCAGACGATGCGGCTGGCCAGGTCGCGGAAAGCCAGGATGCGCAGATCCTTGGCGAACTGCAGGGTGATGTTGTGCAGGCGGCTGTCGCCGGTGATTTGCTTGAGCGCGCCCTGCTTGAGCTCGACCCAGAAACGCAGATCACCCTGGCCGCCCTGAACCGTGTCCTGGGCCCAGGGGGTCTGGCGGTTCCAGGCGGTCAGATCGACGCCGTCGACCCGGCTGTAGATCTGACCGGACCAGTCCGTCAGCCGGCTCACGCTGCCGCCGCGCAAATCGGCGCGCAGATCGAGCCGCCCGGCCACATCGCTGGGTGGGCGGGCGACCAGGCCCAGGCGATGGCGCCCGAGCAGATTGTGCAGCGCGACGTTCAGCTGGTTCAGTCGAAGCGGCGGGGCGCCGATCTTTTCGTCGAGCCAGGTGACCTCGGCGTCGGTCACCAGGATC
This sequence comes from Thiobacillus sp. UBA2597, assembly GCA_002339725.1. Lineage (GTDB taxonomy): Bacteria > Pseudomonadota > Gammaproteobacteria > Burkholderiales > Thiobacillaceae > Sulfuritortus. The sequence continues at coordinate 19,396 of DDKN01000080.1, read as the reverse complement.
AGGCGCTGGCGCAGCAGCCAGTCGGGAAAGGCGCTGGCCGCCTCGGTCTGGTTGACCGGGATGCCGGCGACATAGATCACCCCGGCGGCATCCCGGCGCAGGCTGAGCCTGGGCGCACGCAGACTCAGCTCGGCCAGGCGCGGTTCGAAGAACAGCAGGCTGGTCCAGGACAGGGTGGCATCGACCCGGGGCAGGGTGAGCGGTGCTTCCGCTTCGGGGCCCAGGATGCTGACCTCGGTCAGTTGCAGCCGCGGATTGAGGCCGCGCCACTCGGCCGCAAGGGCGCCGATGCGCACCGGTCGGCCGATGGCCCGGCTCACGCCCTGTTCCACCAGGACGCGCTGCTGTCCCACTTGGGGCAGCAGGACATATTTGACCGTCAGCAGCAGCCCGGCGAACGCGATGCTGCCGATCAGCACAAGCCACACGGCGAGGCGAAGCAGGCGTTGGGTCAGGCGGTCCATGTCGAAGAGGTTGAGCCGGTGTCCGAACAATGCCATGCCGCCTGTGCAAAAGAAAGCGAATGCCGTTATGACAGCGCCAGGCGCCTGAGTTCCGCTTCGATGTCTTCCGCCTGCAACCGCTCGTAGTCCAGCCGGTTGAAGCTGATCACCCCGCCGGCCAGCTCGTACCAGGCGTGGTTGCCGGCCCAGGCCGCCGGCCGATAGTCGCCCTGGGGGCGGCGCGGCAGGACATGGAGCCGGCCCGGCAGGTAGATCAGGTTGTAGGCGGTCTGGCCCTGGTGCAGATCAGCCAGACAGGCCCAGGCCTCGCGCTTGTCCTCGAAGCGGTAACCGGCGACCGGGTAAGGCTGGGGGCCGCCGTTGTGGCGCCAGGCGTGGGCTGACAACGGCAAGGGTGTGCGGCGCACGAAGCTCTGGAAGTGCAGGTGGTTGACCGAGGCGCAGGCGCCCAGGCTGTTGTAGGCCAGGCCGAAGCCGGGCAGGGCATCACCCAGCGCTTCGGTCAGGCTCCAGGCATAGTCGTGCCAGTGCGGGGTGAGGAACTGCGGCAGGCCGCTCCCCTTCTCCGGCACCAGCAGGCCGTGCAGCGGGGCGAAGGGAAACTTGTTGTAGAAGAGGGCGACCTGCGCGCCGAGCAGTTCGCCCTGCCAGAGGATTTCCCTGGCGAGAAAGGGCTTGTCGAAGTGGAAGCCCTCGGGGTTGAACGGCTGGCGCAGGCCTTCGATCCTGGCCGCGCTGGCGCGCGCCGGGCGCAGGGCGCGCAGGGGGTTGTCCTGGATCTCCCAGGGACCGGCCTGGCGGTATTCGGTCAGCCGCAGGTGCTCGAAGCCGAGCGCGAGCAATTTCAGGAAGACCAGCAGGTCGTCCTCCGGTTCGTTCACCGGCCGGCCCTGGCGCAGGGCGCTGGTGATCCGCGCGGCATGATGGTGATGGCGCTCGGTCAGCGGCGCGCGCAGGCGCGACCAGAGTTCGGGCTCGTTGGCGGCATTGGCCAGGGCCAGGATGTAGACGCCAAGACCGTCGTGCTCGCGCAGCATCCGATGCAGGCCGTCGGCGAAGGCCTGCTGCAGGGCGGCGGTCGAGCCAAACAGGGCCGGCAGGCTCAATCCGCCTGGTATCCCAGATTGGGCGCGAGCCAGCGTTCGGCCGTGGCGAGGTCCCAGCCCTTGCGCCGGGCATAGTCCTCGACCTGGTCGCGCGAGATCTTGGCCACGGCGAAGTAGCGCGCCTGCGGATGCGACAGGTAGAAGCCGGAGACCGAGGCGGCCGGCCACATGGCGAAGCTCTCGGTCAGCCTGACCCCGGTGTGCTCGGTGGCATTGAGCAGTGCGAACAGCGGGCCCTTCTCGCTGTGTTCGGGGCAGGCCGGGTAGCCCGGCGCCGGCCGGATGCCGCGGTATTCCTCGTCGATGAGCTGCTCGTTGGTGAGTTGCTCGTCGGCGGCGTAGCCCCAGAACTCTTTTCTGACGCGCTGGTGCAACGCCTCCGCGAAGGCCTCGGCCAGGCGGTCGCACAGGGCCTGGAACAGGATGGCGTGGTAATCGTCGTGGGCGGCCTTGAAGGCCTGGACCCGTTCGTCCTCGCCGATGCCGGCGGTGACGACGAAGGCGCCGAGGTAATCCTTCACGCCGCTCGCCTTGGGCGCGACGAAGTCGGCCAGGCACCAGTTGGGCTGGCCGGCCGGTTTCTGCATCTGCTGGCGCAGGTTGTGCCAGGTCATCAGCGGCGTCGTGCGCGACTCGTCGGCGTAGATCTCGATGTCGTCGTCGTTCACCGTGTTGGCCGGGAACAGGCCGATCACCGCCCGGGCCTCGACCCATTTTTCGTCGATCATCTTCCGCAACATGGCCTGGGCGTCGGCGAACAGCTTGCGCGCCTCCTCGCCCACCACCGCGTCGTCGAGTATCTTCGGGTAGCGCCCGTGCAGTTCCCAGGACTGGAAGAACGGCGTCCAGTCGATATAGCGCGCCAGTTCGGCCAGGTCATAGGCCTTGAATACCTGCACGCCCAGCTGGCGCGGCACCGGCGGGATGTAGTGGGCCCAGTCGGTCTGGAACTTGTTGGCGCGCGCCTGGGCCAGGCTGACGCGCTTGGTCTCTGCCTTCTGGGCCAGATGGCGCTCGCGCGTGGCGGCATAATCGGCCTTGAGCTTGGCGACGTAATCATCGCGCAGGCCTGCGGACAGCAGGTTGGTGCAGACGCCGACCGCGCGCGAGGCGTCTTTCACATAGACCACGGGGCCGGCGTAGTTGGGATCGATCTTGACGCAGGTGTGGGCGAGCGAGGTGGTGGCGCCGCCGATCAGCAGCGGCAGGGTGAAGCCCTGGCGCTGCATCTCCTTGGCGATGTGCGCCATCTCCTCCAGCGAGGGCGTGATCAGGCCGGACAGGCCGATGATGTCGGCGTTCACTTCCCGGGCGGTGTTCAAAATCTTATCGGCCGGCACCATGACGCCGAGGTCGATCACCTCGTAGTTGTTGCAGCCGAGCACGACGCCGACGATGTTCTTGCCGATGTCGTGCACGTCGCCCTTCACCGTGGCCAGCACGATGCGGCCCTTGGCCTGGGCGCCGCCGGCCTTTTCCGCCTCGATGTAGGGCACCAGGTGGGCGACCGCCTGCTTCATCACCCGGGCCGACTTCACCACCTGGGGCAGGAACATCTTGCCGGCGCCGAACAGGTCGCCGACCACGTTCATGCCGTCCATCAAGGGCCCCTCGATCACCTTGATCGGGTGGCCCAGCTTCAGGCGCGCCTCTTCGGTGTCCTCGACGATATGGCTGGTGATGCCCTTGACCAGGGCATGGGTGAGGCGCGCCTCGACCGGCTCGTTGCGCCAGGCCGTATCTTCCACCGCCTCTTTGGCCGCCCCCTTGACCGTCTCGGCGAACTCGACCAGGCGCTCGGTGGCGTCCGGCCGGCGGTTGAGCACCACGTCCTCCACCCGCTCGCGCAGCTCGGTCGGGATCTCGTCGTAGACCCCGAGCTGGCCGGCGTTGACGATGCCCATGTCCATGCCGGCCTGGATCGCGTGGTAGAGGAACACGGTGTGGATCGCCTCGCGCACCGGCTCGTTGCCGCGGAAGCTGAACGAGACATTGGAGACGCCGCCCGAGACGTGGGCGTGCGGCAGGTTCTGCTTGATCCAGCGCGTGGCCTCGATGAAATCCACCGCGTAGTTGGCGTGCTCCTCGATGCCGGTGGCGATGGCGAAGATGTTCGGGTCGAAGATGATGTCTTCGGCCGGAAAGCCGACCTGACGGGTCAGGATCGCGTAGGCACGGGCGCAGATCTCGATCTTGCGCTGGTAGGTGTCGGCCTGGCCCTGCTCGTCGAAGGCCATGACGATCACGGCGGCGCCGTAGCGGCGGGCCAGCTTCGCCTTCTCGATGAACTCGGCTTCACCCTCCTTGAGCGAGATCGAGTTGATCACCGGCTTGCCCTGCACGCATTTGAGGCCCGCCTCGATGATCGACCACTTGGACGAGTCGATCATGATCGGCACGCGGGCGATGTCCGGCTCGCTCGCGATCAGGTTGAGGAAGCGGGTCATCGCCGCCTCGCCGTCGAGCATGGCCTCGTCCATGTTGACGTCGATGATCTGGGCGCCGTTCTCGACCTGCTGGCGGGCGATATCCAGGGCCTCGTCGTAATTGCCTTCCAGGATCAGGCGCTTGAACTTGGCCGAGCCGGTGACGTTGGTGCGTTCGCCGACGTTGCAGAACAGGTCGCCCGGGCCGAGGTTGTAGGGCTCCAGCCCGGACAGGCGCAGCTTGGGCGCGATCGGCGGGATTTTGCGCGGGGCGCAAGCGGCCACGGCCCGGGCGATGGCCGCGATGTGGGCCGGCGTGGTGCCGCAGCAGCCGCCGACGATGTTGAGCAGGCCGGACTCGGCCCACTCCGCGATCTGCGCGGCCATCTGTTCCGGTGTCTCGTCGTATTCGCCGAAGGCGTTGGGCAGTCCGGCGTTGGGGTGGGCCGAGACCAGGCAGTCGGCCTTGCCGGCCAGCTCCTCCACGTGCTGGCGCAGCTCGCGGGCACCCAGGGCGCAGTTGAAGCCGAAGGACAGCGGCTCGGCATGGCGCAGCGAATTCCAGAACGCCTCGGCGGTCTGGCCCGAGAGGGTGCGGCCGGAGGCGTCGGTGATGGTGCCCGAGATCATGATCGGCCGGCGTTCGCCGGTGGCATCGAAATACCGATGGATGGCGAACACCGCCGCCTTGGCGTTCAGGGTGTCGAACACCGTCTCGATCAGCAAAAGATCGGCGCCGCCCTTGATCAGGCCGTCGGTCGCCTCGTAATAGGTGGCCACCAGCTCATCCCAGGTGACATTGCGAAAGCCCGGGTCGTTGACATCGGGCGAGATGGACAGGGTGCGCGAGGTGGGGCCGAGCACGCCGGCGACGAAGCGCGGTTTGGCCGGATCCTGGGCGGTGAATTCGTCGGCCACCGCGCGGGCGAGCCGGGCGCCCTCGTAATTCAGCTCGTGGACCAGCGCCTGCATGCCATAGTCGGCCATGGAGATGCTGTTGGCGTTGAAGGTGTTGGTCTCCAGGATGTCCGCGCCGGCCGCCAGGTATTGCGCATGGATGTCGCGGATGATCTGGGGCTGGGTCAACAGCAAGAGGTCGTTGTTGCCCTTCAGATCGCTCGGCCAGTCGGCGAAGCGGGTGCCGCGATAGTCCGCCTCCGCCAGTCGATGCTTCTGGATCATGGTGCCCATGGCGCCGTCCAGGATCAGGATGCGCGCTTTGGCCAAGTCGAGGAGTGCGGCGCTGCGGTCGGGCATGATGGGGCTGAAATGGAAAAGTCGACTATGATAGGGAAAATCAGTCACTTAAGCGAGGAAAGCCATGCAGCACCTCACGCCAAAAGAGGCGCGCGCCTTTCTCGACAGCCATCCGGATGCGGTCTTCATCGATTGCCGTTCGGAATTCGAATACCTCTTCGTCGGTCATCCGGTCGGCGCCATCCTGATTCCCTGGTACGAGGGGGTGAACTGGGACCTGAACCCGCGCTTTCTGGGCGAGGTGCGCATGGCCGCCTCGCACCATCGGCCGGTGGTCCTGATCTGCCGTTCGGGCAACCGTTCGCGCGAGGCGGGCGAGTTCCTGGAAAAAAACGGCTTCACCGATGTCTACAACGTGCTGTTCGGCTTCGAGGGCGAATTGGATGAACAGCACCGCCGCAGCACCAAGAATGGCTGGCGTTTTGATGGCCTGCCCTGGGAGCAGTGCTGATTATTGCGGCTGAATCAGCATCTCGTCGTTGCGCATGCTGACGTGAAAGCGGGAGAGGAAGCTCATGCCCAGCAGCACGGCATCGCCCGACATGCCGGGCAGGATGGAACCGGCGACATCGCGTGCCGTGAGACCGCCCAGGGCGACCGAGTCCAGGCGGATGGCATAGGTGACCACTTCGCCGTTGGCGGTGTGCGAACGTTGCGCCCGGTGGCTTTGCAGTCCCAGGCGTTGGGCGGTGGCGAGGGGGATGGCGACATGGCTGGCGCCGGTGTCGACCACGAAGGTGACCTCGTGGCCGTTGATCCGGCCCGGCGCGACATAGTGGCCGTCCGGCCCGCGCTTGAGCAGGACCGGGCCGGGCGCGGCGTCGATGGCCAGTGCCGCATTGGGGTTGAGATAGCGCTCGAAGCCCCACCACAGGAGGCCGGCGATGAGCAGCCAGCCCAGCACCATCATGACCACGCCGGTTCTGCGCATGGTCGGTTCGGGATCAGGCCTTGCCGGTGCTGCCGAAGCCGCCGGCGCCGCGCGCGCTCTCGGGGAATTCGTCGACCAGGTTGAAACTCGCCTGCACCACCGGCACGATGATCATCTGGGCGATGCGCTCGAAGGGCTGGATGGTGAAGGCCTCCTGGCCGCGGTTCCAGGTGGAGACCATGAGCTGGCCCTGGTAGTCGGAATCGATCAGACCGACCAGGTTGCCCAGCACCACGCCATGCTTGTGGCCCAGGCCGGAGCGGGGCAGGATCAGCGCGGCATAGCCCGGGTCGGCCAGGTGGATGGCGATGCCGGTGGGGATGAGCTGGGTCTCGCCCGGGTTCAGCACCAATGGGGCGTCCAGGCAGGCGCGCAGATCGAGGCCGGCGCTGCCGGGGGTGGCGTAGTGCGGCAGTTGTTGCCGCATGCGCGCATCGAGGATCTTCACGTCGACGTGCATGATGCCTTCTTCTGTCAGGGATGTTGGGCGTTGTAGAGCTGGGCGATGTGCGCGATCAGGCGGCGGGCCTGGGTGAGCTTGTCGGCCCGCTCCAGCGTGTGTTTGCCGGCGTCGTCGAGCAGCAGCAGCTCCACCTCGTCGGTGCCGATCGCCTCCTGCACCGCGTTGGCCACGATCAGCGGCAGGTGCTTGCGCCGGCGCTTGAGCTCGGCGTATTCCTCGAGATTCTCCGCCTCGGCGGCGAAGCCGACGCAGAAGGGCGGCTTGGCCCGGCTGGTGACGTTGGCCAGGATGTCCGGGTTGGGCGCCAGCTCCAGGGTCAGGATGTGGGCATCCTTCTTGATCTTGCTCTCGCTCGGGTTGAGCACGTAATAATCGGCCACCGCCGCGACGCTGATGAAGATGTCGGCCGCATCGACCTCGGCCTCGACCGCCTCCAGCATCTGCTGGGTGCTCACGGTCGGGATGGTGCGGGCGCCACGCGGCGGCTTGAGGCAGGTGGGGCCGGAGACCAGGGTCACCTCGGCGCCGGCCTCGAGCGCGGCGCGCGCCACGGCATAGCCCATCTTGCCCGAGCTCTGGTTACTGATGCCGCGCACGGCATCGATCGCCTCGAAGGTGGGGCCGGCGGTGATCAGCACCTTGAGCCCATTCAGCCGTTTGGGCTGGAACTGGCCCTCCAGGGCCTCGGCGATTTCCTCCGGCTCCAGCATGCGGCCCAGGCCCACCTCGCCGCAGGCCTGCTCGCCCTCGGCCGGGCCGAGGAAGAGCACACCGTCCTGTTTCAGCAAGACCACATTGCGCTGGGTGGCCGGCTGCTGCCACATCTGCACGTTCATCGCCGGCGCCACCAGAAGCGGGCAGGTGCGGGCCAGGCAGAGGGTGGACAGGAGGTCGTCGGCCCGGCCCTGGGCCAGCTTGGCCAGGAAGTCGGCCGAGGCCGGGGCGATCAGGACGGCGTCGGCATCGCGGGTGAGGTCGATGTGGGCCATGCCGTTGTCGATGCGGTCGTCCCACAGGCTGGTGAACACCGGCCGGCCGGACAGGGCCTGGAAGGTGGCCGGGGTGACGAAGTGGCCGGCTGCCTCGGTCAGCACCACCTGCACGTCGATCTGCTGCCTGACCAGGAGCCGGGTGAGTTCCGCCGCCTTGTAGGCCGCCACGCCGCCGGTGACGCCGAGCACGATGCGCTTGAGTTGGGTGGCTTCCATCTGCCTGACTTATATGGATTAATTCGGATCAATCAGAGGGCATTCTACAAACAAAACAGGGAGCGGGTGATGGCGATTACCGATTGGCCGGCCGGGGAGCGGCCGCGCGAGCGGCTGCTGGCCCAGGGCGCGGCGGCTTTGTCGGATGCCGAGTTGCTGGCGATCTTTCTGCGCACCGGGGTGAAGGGCAAGAGCGCGGTGGCACTGGCGCGCGAGCTGCTCGCCCATTTCGGCGGCTTGAACCGGCTGTTTGCCGCGACGGAAAAGGAATGCCGGGGTTTCGCCGGCCTGGGCCAGGCCAAGTACGCCCAGCTGCAGGCGGTGATCGAGATGGCCCGGCGCGCGCTCAGGGAAGACCTGCACCAGGGTGACGTCCTGGCCTCGCCGGCGGCGGTGCGCGATTATCTGCGCCTGCGTTTGGCCGCCCTGCCGCACGAGGTGTTCGCCGCCCTGTTCCTGGACGCCCAGAACCGGGTGCTGGCGATCGAGGAGCTGTTTCGCGGCACGCTCACCCAGGCCAGCGTCTACCCGCGCGAGGTGGTCAAGCGGGCGCTCGGCCACAACGCGGCCGGGGTGATCTTCGCCCACAACCACCCTTCCGGCGTGGCCGAGCCCTCGCAGGCCGACCGCTGGCTGACCGAGCAGCTCAAGGCCGCCCTGAATCTCATCGAGGTGCGGGTGCTCGACCACTTCGTGGTGGCCGGGGCCGAGGCGGTCTCCTTCGCCGAGCGGGGTTGGCTTTGACTCGGCCGCTTTATCCATGATATAAATCCGCCTCTTTGGCTGCCGGGGGGCATCCCCGGTTGGCGAACCGAACGGATTTATTTGAATTTTTTGAGATTTGGGGTGCCCAAATGGCCCGTGTATGTCAGGTGACCGGCAAAAAGCCGATGGTGGGGAACAACGTCTCCCATGCCAACAACAAGACCAAGCGCCGCTTCCTGCCCAATCTGCAATATCGCCGATTCTGGGTTGAGAGCGAGAACCGCTGGGTGCGTCTGCGCGTGACCAACGCCGCGCTGCGCCTCATCGACAAAAAAGGTATCGACGTGGTCCTCGCCGAGATGCGCGACCGCGGCGAGCGCGTGTAAGGAGTTTGAGCCATGGCTAAAGGCGGACGCGAAAAGATCAAGCTGGAGTCCACTGCGGGCACCGGTCACTTCTACACCACCACCAAGAACAAGCGCACCATGCCGGAGAAGATGGAGATTTCCAAGTTCGATCCGGTGGCGCGCAAACACGTGCTCTACAAAGAAACAAAACTCAAGTAACCTGCCTCAACACCTTGTCGCGGGGGCTGTACAACGCCCCCGGACCCGCTATCATGCGCTAAACAACGCATGAGCGGCGATGAACAAACTGGCAGCGCGCAGCATCCCCCTTCTTTCTCTCCGGTTCGCCCGATGCCCGGGCGGCGATCCGGTCTCTTCGATCCAGGGTGAGATCGATGGCTGATTCACCCTTCAATTTCAAGCCCGGCGCGCCGAACGCGGGATACGGCTGCCCGTTCGATCGGCTGCGCTACCTGGTAATCGAGGACTCCAACACCATGCGCCTCTGGCTGCGCAATGCCCTGGCCGAGATGGGCGGCAAGCGGATCGACATGGCCACCAGTTACGGCGATGCGATCAACCGGATCAAGAACCGGGGCGAGGTCTACGACGTGGTGTTGTGCGATTACGTCCTGTCCGATGCGCGCGATGGGCAGCAGCTGCTGGAGGAGATCCGGCGCACCAAGGCCCTGCCCTCCTCGGCCATCTGGCTCATGATCACGGGCGAGAATACCTACGAGCAGGTGTTTTCCGCGGCCGAGCTGGCGCCCGACGACTACCTGCTCAAGCCGGTTTCGCCCAAGATGCTGCTCGATCGCCTGGAGAAGGCCTGGGTGCGCAAGCAGGCGCTGAAACCGGCCATGGATCTGTTCGACGCCGGCAAATATGCCGAATGCATTGCGGTCTGCCAGCAGGGCATCGAGGCGGATTCGGCCTACAAGCTCGACCTGCAACGCCAGATCGGCGAGGCCTTGCTGGCCCTGGGGCATTACCAGGAGGCGCACGCCCACTATGAATCCATCGTGGCCGAATATCCCCGGCTGCCCTGGGCCAGGCTGGGGGCGGCGCGCGCCTATTTTATGCTCGAACGCCACGACGAGGCGCAGGAATTGCTGGAACAGCTGGCGCTGGAGAACCCGGATTTTCTCCATGCCCAGGATTGGCTGGCCAAGGTGCACGAGAAAAAGGGCGATCTGGAGGCGACCAAGCAGATCCTCAACGAGTTGATTGAAAAGAATCCCAAGGCCTTGCACCGTCATCGCGAAATCGTGCGCGCGGCGGTGGCCACCGGCGACGAATCGACGGCGCGCAAGGCCTATGAGTTGATGCACACGCACGGCAGGGGCTCCTCCTTCGTCCAGCCTGCGGATTTCTGCGCCTACGCCACGCTGCTTTTGAAGCAGGGCGGCAACGAGGCCGGTGAGAAACTGGCCAATCTGAGCAGGCAGATGGTGGACTTCCATCATGGCAAGCCGGAATTCAACTTCGCGGGGGCTATGCTCAAGTTCGCCCGTGCCGGCGTGCAGAAGGATGCGAACGCCATGAAGCAGGCCTACAAGTCCATGCAGGTGGCCATGGGTGACATGCTGGAGGCCGACAACGAACAGCGCATCGCCATGCTGCAGGCCGCGGTGGAGGTGGGGGACGAGGTGACCGCGGCGGGGCTGGCGCGCGGCCTGTATGCCGACTTCCATGGCAACAGCCAGATGCTCAATCGGGTCGATGCCCTGCTCAGCGGCAGCGCCGGCGCCCAGTTCAGGCACCTCAAGGCCGAGGCCCTGAAAGAGGTGGAAGACCTCAACCGGCGTGCGATCAACATCGCCAAGGCGGGCAAGCTGCGCGATGCGGTCGACGAGTTCATCCGTCTGGCCGAGCATCATCCCATCCTGGCGATCACCCTCAACGCGGCGGTGGCCATCGTCAAGTGGATGGAGGAGCACGGGCCGGAGCCCTATCTTGCCAACAAGCTGGAGCAATACATCCAGTTCATGAAGCGGCGCGACCCGGCCAATCCCAAGCTGGCGATGATCATCGAGGCGCAGTCCCTGCTCGAGCGCAAGACGGGGCGCAACAAGGCAGCCGAGCTGGAGGCCTGAACCGCCCTGGCCACAGGCAAATAAAACGGCGCCCCAGGGCGCCGTTTGTCATTGCGCATCCCGCTCAGGGCGCTCAGGCATAGCAGCGCAGCTTGAAGGAGAAATCGCGCAACGCCTCGATCCCGCTCTGTTCCGCCCGCTGGCACCACTCCTGCAACTGTTTCACCAGCTGCTCCTTGCTGGCATTGGAGCGCCCCCAGAGCGCGATGAGCTCTTCCCGCATCTGATGGATGAGCTGCAGGGTCTGGCTGCGGGCCAGCAGCGCTTCCAGCTGGGTCTTTTCCGGCTCTTTCAGGCTGTTGCGGTCGCGCAGCAGCCAGGCGCGCATGCGCCGGGGGCTGGTCTGCGCCATCCCGGGCAGCGAGGCGCTGAGCTTGTCCAGCTCCTGGCGGTAGACCCGTTTGACCGATCGGGCATAACGGGTCAGCACGTCGTAGCGATGGGTGATGATGGCCGCCAGCAGGTCGCCGTCGCAGAAGTGCTTGATCTCACCCCAGCGCACGCGGGGCGCCACCTTCTTTACCCGGGCCAGGCCGAGCAGGGAGAGCAGCCGGATGTAGGCCCAGCCCAGATCGAACTCGTACCAGCGGCTGGAGAGTTTGGCCGAGCTGCCGTAGGCGTGGTGGTTGTTGTGCAGCTCCTCGCCGCCGATCAGGATGCCCCAGGGCAGGATGTTGGTGCTGGCATCCTCGCAGGCGTAATTGCGGTAGCCCCAATAGTGGCCGACGCCGTTGATGACGCCGGCGGCGAAAAAGGGGATCCAGAGCATCTGCACCGCCCAGATGGTCAGGCCGATCGGGCCGAACAGCAGGACGTCGATCAGCAGCAGGAGCAGAATGCCCTTGGTGCTGTGCGGCGTGTAGACATGGCGTTCGAGCCAGTCATCCGGCGTGCCGTGGCCGTATTTTTCCAGGGTCTCGGCATTGTCCGCCTCGGCCCGGTAGAGCTCGGCGCCTTCCAGCAGCACCTTTTTCAGGCCCCGGGTCTGCGGGCTGTGCGGGTCTTCCTCGGTTTCGCATTTGGCGTGATGCTTGCGGTGGATGGCGACCCAGGCACGGGTCATCATGCCGGTGGTCAGCCAGAGCCAGAACCGGAAGAAATGCATCACCGCCGGATGCAGCTCGAGGGCGCGGTGCGCCTGGGAGCGATGCAGGAAGATGGTGACGGCGGCGATGGTGACATGGGTCAGCGCCAGGGTGACGACGACGTAGCCCCACCAGGGGAGGGTGATCAGGCCATTCAACATGCGGAGGGATACCTTTCAGAGGGGTGATGCGTTGATTGTAATCATAGGGGCGGCAAGGGCTGTTTGTTGACGATTTCCACCACCCGATGCGGATAGGGGATTTCGATGCCGTCGCGCTGGAAGGCCTGCCAGATCGCCCAATTGATCTCGGATCGCAATGCGAGCTGACCTTCCTCGGGATCGGCGATCCAGAAGGCGAGTTCCAGGTCGATGCCGCTCTCGCCAAAGCCTTTGAGCAAAACCGCCGGCGGAGGTTCCGGCAGCACCCGCTCCCGCCCGGCGACGGCGCCGAGCAGGGCGGCCCGCGCCCGCTCCAGATCGGTGCCGTAGGCCACCTGCACCGGCATGGCCACCCGGTTGTTCGGGTTGGCCAGGGTGTGGTTGATCACGGTCGAGGTGATCAGGGCCTCGTTCGGAATGATCGCCTCGGTGCCGTCCAGCGCCCGGATCACGGTGTAGCGGGTGGCGATCTGCTGTACCTGGCCGAAGCGGTCGCCCACGGTGACCATGTCGCCGATGCGGATGGACTGATCCAGCAGCAGGGTGAAACCCGAGACATAGTTGCTGGCGATTTTTTGCAGGCCCAGGCCCAGACCCACGCCGAGCGCGCCGCCGAACACCGAAAGCACGGTGATGTCGATGCCGACCAGGGGCAGGGCGATCAGCACCGCCACCAGCAGCAGCAGGCTGCGGGTCAGCTTGGCCAGCGCGATCTTCATGTTCACGTTGAGCGGGGTGGCCTCGATGAAGCGCTGCTCGATCAGGCGCGCGGCCCAGAGCGCGACCATCAGGGTGATGGCGATCGAGATCAGGGCGAGCAATATGGTGTAAAGCGAGAGCCGCTGTTTGCCCAGGGGGAAGCCGATGGCGTCGAGTGCGGCGATCAGGCCGTCGAGATAGCCGGTGATGTGCAGGGCGACCACGCCCCAGACCAGCCAGGAGACGCTGCGTTCGATCACGTGCAGGGCCGGGCTGGGCCGGAAGATGTGGCGCAGCAGGCCGAAGCTGGCCTGCACGATGACGAAAGAGAGCAAGAGCGGCACGGCCAGATTGAGCAGATGCACGCTCTGCCAATGAGCCAGGATGCTGCGGCCGAGCAGGGTGAACAACAACATCAGGGCGGGCAGGGCCACGCGGCTGGTGCCGTGTTCGCGCCACTTGGCCTGCAGTTCGGTTGACAGCTGGCGCCGCAGAAGGTGCAGGACCAGACGGCCGAGGGCGAAGGTCAGCAGCAAAAGTATGACCTGAGCGATCAGGGCGAAATCGGTCAGGTCCCTCAGCAGGGGTTGCAGCAGGTTTTCGGCTTCTTGTTCGTTCATCATCGCTTGCGGTAGGGCAGGGAGTGGGTGCGGTGGCGGCGCCAGTTGGCGGCATAGGCTTCGGCCAGCAGGGGATTGCCGCGCAGCAGCAACACGTTCTCGGCGTTGCGGTACTGGGCGGCATGGGTGAAGTTGAAGCTGCCCGTAATCACCGTGGCCGTCGCCTGGCCGGCATCGATCACCATCACCTTATTGTGGGCAGCGGCGTGCTGGCCGTCCAGATAGACCGGCACGCCGCCGGCGACCAGTTGGTCGATCCGGCTGGTTTTCACCGTTTCTGCCTGCTCGGGGTCGGCCAGCACCTGCACATCGACGCCGCGCCGCCTGGCCGCGATCAGGGCCTCGGCGATGGCCTCGTGGGTGAAGCTGAAGGCCTGCACCAGGATCTGGCGCCTGGCCTGCCGGATCGCCCCGACGATCAGGGCGCCGGCATCGTCGCCCGGGGTGAAGGCGACCTGGATCTGGCCCTGGGCGCTCAGGCTGAGCGGCTCGCCGGCCAGGGCCGGCAGGCCGAGACAAGCGGCGGCGAGCAGGCCAAGCCAGCGCCTCATGCCGTGCGCTCCAGGACCGCGGCAAAGAAGGCATCGGTGCCGTGTGTGACCGGGTCGAGCCGCAGATAATCGGCCATCGCAAGCGGGATCTGCTGGGCCGACAAGGCCGCGCCGGCCGGCACCAGCCGGAACCCGGGGTGGCTGGCGAGAAAGGCCTGGACGATGGCCTCGTTTTCTTCCTCGAGCAGGCTGCAGGTGGCGTAGACCAGGCGGCCGCCGGGCTTGACCAGAGTCGCGGCGGCGGCCAGGATGCCGGCCTGCTTGGCATTCAGCTCGGCCAGGCCTGCCTCGGTCTGGCGCCATTTCAGGTCCGGGTTGCGGCGCAGGGTGCCGGTGCCGGAACAGGGGGCATCGACCAGCACGCGGTCGAACTTGCCGGCCAGGCGCTTGACCTTGCTGTCGCGTTCGCCCGCGATCAGCTGCGGCTGCACGTTGGACAGGCCCGACCGTTTCAGCCGCGGCTTGAGGTTGTTCAGCCGCTTTTCCGAGACATCGAAGGCATAGAGCCGGCCGGTCGAGCGCATGAGCGCCCCCAGCAGCATGGTCTTGCCGCCGGCGCCGGCGCAGAAATCGCACACCATCTCGCCGCGCCGGGGCCCCAACAACAGGCCGAGCAACTGGCTGCCTTCGTCCTGCACCTCGATCTGACCATCCAGGAACAGGGCGTGTTTATGCAGTGACGGCTTGTCCTTCAGCCGGATGCCCAGGGGCGACCAGGGCGTGGCCTCGGCCATGAGGCCATCGGCCTGCAACCGGGCGAGCACGCTCGCGCGTTCGGTCTTGAGCGGGTTTACCCGCAGGTCGAGCGGGGCGGGACGGTTCAGGGCGTGCATCAGTTCCGGCAGACGCGCGCCATAGGTGGCCTCAAGGCGCTGATACAGCCAGTCCGGCAGATCGAGTTGCACGGCGGCGGGCTGATCGTCCAGGCGTGCCGCCTTGACCTGTTTCAACCACTTGAACTCATCTTCGCGCACCAGCGGCTCGAACTCGCGCAGGTTGTGGCCGCCCTGGCGGGCCAGCCAGGCCAGCAGCAGGCGCCGGCCGTCGCGGCCGCCACAGAGCGCCTCCAGGCTGCGCAGATGGCGCAGCACGCCGTAGACCGCCTCGGCCACAAAGGCGCGGTCGCGACTGCCGAGCTTGGGGTGGTCGCGGAAGAAGCGGGCGAGCGCCGCATCGGCCGGATGACGCATGGGCAGCACCAATGCCAGGGCACTGCGGGCGGCGTCAAGCTGAGGCGGTGTCATGGCTCTTGCCGTAGGCGAGCAGAAAGTCGAGAAAGGTGCGGGTCACGACGGAAAGCTGGCGCCCGGCCGGATACACCGCATACCACTGACGCCGGATGGGAAAGCCCTCGGCATCCAGGATGGCGAATTGCCCCGGCGCATGCAAAGCCAGGGAGTGGCGCGAGAGCACCGAAATGCCGAGGCCGGCCAGGATGGCCTGCTTGATCGCCTCGTTGGCACCCAATTCCATGCGCACCTGGGGCGAGAGCCCGTGTTCGGCGAACAGGCGCTCGACCGCCTTGCGCGTGCCGGAACCCGGCTCGCGCATGAGCCAGGGCTCCTGGGCCAGGCGCGCCAGGGGAATGCGCTTTTTCTGGGCCAGGGGATGGTCCGGCGGCGCCACCACCAACAAGGGGTTTTCCATGAAGGGTTGGGCCACGACGTCGATGTTGTCCGGCGGCTGCCCGAGGAAATACAGGTCTTCCAGGTTCTCGGCGATGCTGGCCAGCGCCCGCTCGCGGTTGGTCACTGACAGGATGACCTCGATCCCCGGATGCAGCCGGGCAAACTCCGCCAGCAGGCGCGGGGCGAAATAGGAGGCCGTGGTGATGGCCATCAGACGCAGGCGGCCCCGCTTCAGTCCCTGCTGTTCGGCGACCGACATCTCGAAGCGGTCGAGGATGTCGAAGACTTCGCGGGTCGCCTGGGCCAGCGACTTGCCGGCTTCGGTCAGATAGATCTTCTTGCCGACCTGTTCGCACAGGGGGGCGTTGACCGCGTCGGTCAGCTTCTTCATCTGCATGGAGACGGTTGGCTGGGTCAGGTGCAGTTCCTCGGCCGCCCGGGTGAAACTGCCCAGCCGGGCAATCGCCTCGAAGATCTCCAGTTGTCGGAATGTGGTATGACGCATGGTTCGACAATTCAGTAGGCAGGGTTATTGGGCGCGGAGGGGTCGGTGAGAATAGACGTTAATCTATCACAACAATAGAAAATCGTGACTGTTATAAATGATTTCATTTGCGCATCATTCGCGGACCTCGCAATCGATATATCCCGTCGAGGGGTTTAACCACAATCCTCATGCATGAAGGAGTGAACAAATGGCAGTGAAAACTTACAGCGCTGGCGTGAAGGAATACCGCCAGACCTACTGGATGCCCGAATACACACCGCTGGATACCGATCTCCTGGCCTGCTTCAAGATCACTCCGCAGCCTGGCGTGGATCGCGAAGAAGCCGCTGCCGCCGTGGCCGCCGAGTCTTCCACCGGTACCTGGACCACCGTCTGGACCGACCTGCTGACCGATCTCGACTACTACAAGGGCCGCGCCTACCGCATCGAGGACGTGCCGGGCGACGACACCTGCTTCTACGCCTTCATCGCCTACCCGATCGACCTGTTCGAAGAGGGTTCCGTGGTGAACGTGTTCACCTCCCTGGTCGGCAACGTGTTCGGCTTCAAGGCGGTGCGCGCCCTGCGTCTGGAAGACGTGCGCTTCCCGCTGGCCTATGTCAAGACCTGCGGCGGTCCGCCCCTCGGCATCCAGGTCGAACGCGATGTGCTGAACAAGTATGGCCGTCCCCTGCTGGGCTGCACCATCAAGCCCAAGCTGGGTCTGTCCGCCAAGAACTACGGTCGCGCCGTGTACGAGTGCCTGCGCGGCGGTCTCGACTTCACCAAGGACGACGAGAACGTCAACAGCCAGCCCTTCATGCGCTGGCGTCAGCGCTTCGACTTCGTGATGGAAGCCATCCTGAAGGCCGAAGCCGAAACCGGTGAGCGCAAGGGCCACTACCTGAACGTGACCGCCCCGACCCCGGAAGAGATGTACAAGCGGGCCGAGTACGCCAAGGAAATCGGCGCGCCCATCATCATGCACGACTACATCACCGGCGGTTTCTGTGCCAACACCGGCCTGGCCAACTGGTGCCGCGAGAACGGCATGCTGCTGCACATCCACCGCGCCATGCACGCCGTGATCGACCGCAACCCGCACCATGGCATCCACTTCCGCGTGCTGACCAAGATCCTGCGCCTGTCCGGCGGTGACCACCTGCACACCGGCACCGTGGTGGGCAAGCTGGAAGGCGACCGTGCCTCCACCCTGGGCTGGATCGACCTGCTGCGTGAATCCTATGTGCCGGAAGACCGCTCGCGCGGTATCTTCTTCGATCAGGACTGGGGCTCCATGCCCGGTGCCTTCGCCGTGGCCTCCGGTGGCATCCACGTCTGGCACATGCCGGCGCTGGTCACCATCTTCGGCGACGATTCCGTGCTGCAGTTCGGTGGCGGCACCCTGGGTCACCCCTGGGGCAACGCGGCCGGTGCCGCGGCCAACCGCGTCGCGCTGGAAGCCTGCGTCCAGGCCCGCAACGAAGGCCGTCAGCTGGAGAAGGAAGGCAAGGAGATCCTGACCGCCGCTGCCCAGCATTCGCCCGAACTGAAGATCGCCATGGAAACCTGGAAAGAGATCAAGTTCGAGTTCGACACCGTCGACAAGCTGGACATCGCGAACAAGTAACCGGGACATCGGCAAGGCTCGGAGTGCGGTGCGCCAGCGCCGCGCCGACCAGCCGGCCTACCAACTGAAAGGAATTAGACATGGCCGTTCAAGCTTACAAGTCTACGAAGAAGTTCGAGACCTTCTCCTACCTGCCCCAGATGACCCCGGAGCAGGTGCGGCGTCAGATCGCCTACTGCATCAGCCAGGGTTGGAACCCTGCTGTGGAGCACACCGAGAAGGGCACCACCGCGCGTGTGAATTATTGGTACATGTGGAAGCTGCCGATGTTCGG
>DDKN01000080.1:809-940 GCA_002339725.1 Thiobacillus sp. UBA2597 | reverse complement strand
ATGTGGAAGCTGCCGATGTTCGGCGAGCAGTCGATCGATGCCGTGCTGGCCGAGATCGAGGCCTGTCATCGTGAGTTCCCTGACCACATGGTGCGTTTTGTCGCCTATGACAACTACGCCCAGAGCCAGGG
>DDKN01000080.1:0-491 GCA_002339725.1 Thiobacillus sp. UBA2597 | reverse complement strand
GACAACTACGCCCAGAGCCAGGGCATGGCTTTCGTGGTGTATCGCTAATTTGAGGCGAGGCGGCGACGGGTAGCGCACCCGTTGCCGCCATCGATCACCCCAGCAAGTCGTTTGCTGAGGAGGCGGCCGCGCAGGTCCGCGCCCTCAGTGAGCCTTAACCGTACGAGGTACGTGATGACACAAGCCGCAGAAAGCATGGCCAGCGCCACCCTGTCGGGGCGCGAGTTGGCTTTGAAGCGCCGCCAGGCGATGGCTTTGCATGGCAAGGCCGGCGTGACCAAGACCGCCGCCACCCGGCAGGCTGCCGCGCCGCGCGTGGCCCCGGCCCAGGTGCCGAGCCAGCCTGCCGCCCGCCCGGCCGCTGCCGCCCAGATCGAACCGGTGCAGGTCGCCGGTGCCGGTCGTCAGGCCAGCCGGGCCCGCCGCGAGGCCCTGAGCCGGTCGGGCAAGGCTGCCCTGCAGCCGACGGCCGCCCGCCCCACGGGTCGGGT
>DDKN01000079.1 GCA_002339725.1 Thiobacillus sp. UBA2597 | reverse complement strand
GTTGCAGACCGCGCCGACGCAGGGGCCCACGTCTGGATACTGAGGCAGGGTTTATGACACGAGCGCTGCGCCCTGCCGTTTGTTAGCGCGATCGAAACCACAAGGGGAAATCATGAAGCCAGCACTGCCGCCGCGCGCGATTTTGTTGATGGCCGCCTGCTGCCTGACCGGCCAGGCCCTGGCGCAGGAGAAGGCCGGGCCCGGCGCGGGCGATTTCAAGGCCACGCCCACAGCCGAGGAGGTGCAGCAGGCCGTGCTGGACGAGGCCGCCGCCGCGGCGGACGACTACCGCAAGCTGGCGGGCCAGCTCATCGCCCTGGGCCTGTATCAGGAGGCCTATGACCTTTTGGCCGAGAACCTGAAAAAAAACCCGAACGACATCGAGACCCGCTTCCTCATGGGCCTGGCGCTGACCGAGCTGGACCGGCCGGACGAGGCGATTCCCCTCTTCGAGCAGCTGCTCAGGGAAAACCCCAACCTGCCGCGCGTGCGGCTGGAGCTGGCGCGCGCCTACAACGCCAACGCCCAGTTCGAGCAGGCGCGGGCGCAGTTCCAGGCGGTGAAGGCGCTCAACCCGCCGGCCGCGGTGGGTGAGAACATCGACCGCTTCCTCGCCGCCATGGACGCTCAGCGCTTCTGGAGCGCCCGCCTGTCCTTCGGCTTCGTGCACGATGACAACGTCAACGCCGGGCCGTCCAGCTCGTCGGTGCTGACGAGCGCGTTCGGCCTGGTGACGCTGGACCCGCCTTCCCTGCCGCGCGATGACAGCGGCTGGACCCTGTCGGCCTCGCTCAACCACGTCTATCCGCGCTCGCGCCGCTTCGCCTGGCAGACCACGGCGTCGTTCGTCCGCACCGACTACTCGAGCGTGTCCGACTACGATTCGGACAATATCGCCATCTCCACCGGCCCGACCTGGAAGCTGCCCAGGTATGTGGTCTCGGCGCCCGTGGTCTACGAAAACATGCGTCTGGGCGACGACCGCTACAGCAGCGCCTGGGGCCTGGCGCCGCAGGTGCAGCATCCGCTGAACGAGCGCCTCATGCTGGAGGCGGGCGCGGTGGCGCAGGCGCGCAAGTATTACAACACCGCCACGGCCACCACGCGCAGCGACCGCAACGGCGGGGTGTACGCGGCCCATGCCGGTCTGCGCTACAGCCTGGACGAGACCAGCTTCGTCCAGGCCGGCTACCGCCTGAGCCGCGAGGACACGCGCCAGGCCTATCTCGATTTCACCGGCCACGGCGTGTTCGCCACCTACCTCAAGGGCCTGCCGCACGGCCTGACCCTGGTGGTGCAGCCCTCGGTCGCGCGCAACGGTTATGACGCACGGGAAGCGATCTACCCCAAGACCCGCACCGACGTGATCTACACCCTGAACATCAACCTGGCCAAGGAACTGAACAAAAAGGGCCTGAGCCTGGCCCTGGGCTACACCTACACCAAGTCCGATTCCAGCCTGGACATCAACACCTACGACCGCAATCAGGTGACGCTGCAATTGGTGGGGGTGTTCTGAGTTGGACAAACCTATTTCGTCGTTCCCGCGTAGGCGGGAACCCAGTCAAATTAAAGAACTGGATGCCCGCCTTCGCGGGCATGACGATTCGGGCGGTATCGACATGAGAAAAGCCACCTTCGCGGTGGCTTTTTGTTTGCGTGGGAATGCCGCAAGACCGAGATCGACGGTTTCCGATCAACAAGCCCGGTCAGGCGCTATGGAGCTGCTTCGGCGGCTTGATCAAGCTTTCCGCAGGGATGCCCAGCCCTTCGTGCAATTTCCGGATCATCGCCAAAGACAGGGGGCGCTTGCGATTCAAGACCTCATAGACCCGGTTCAGCTTACCGATCATCGGTTGCAGATCCTTCGGGGTCAGCCCGGCCTGCTCCATGCGGAATTTGATGGCTTCCACGGGGTCAGGCAGGTCGATGGGGAAGTGCTTGGCCTCGTAGGCCTCGATCAGGGTGAGCAGGATTTCGAAACGATCGCCGTCCGGCGTTCCCGGCTTCGGTTCGTTTTCGAAAAACGGGGCAACCGCGCGCAAGGCCGCCTTGTAGTCGGCTTTGGTGCGAATGGGGCGAATGTCCATGCTCAAATCTCCATTTCAACCGTTTCGGCGTCGATGTCGTCGTATTCCTGGTGGGTGCCGATGAACTTGATGTAAACGGCGCCAAACCGATAGGCGATCGCCATCACCAGGCGGTAATCGTTGCCTTTGATGTTGAAGACGACCCGGCGGTTTATGAGGACTCTGGCACTCCGATACTGCGCTTTAATGTCCGCAGGGTTCTTCCAGTTTGCCTTTTTCGCCTCATCGAACCATGCCTTCAAGGGCTGCTCCGCATCCGGGTATTGCTCCCAGAACTGCCGAAGCATCTTGATGGCGATGATCTTCATGCGGCCATGATAGTCCCGATATGGGATATGGACAAGCTGGCGAATGATTCGGCGGCAGATACGGGAATTGCCCGGTTTCGCGTTGCGGCCGCGAAACCTCGTCCTGATCGACACCCCGAAATCCAGGCGCTGCGCCAGATGTTGATCTAATTGACAACATATAATTCATGTTGATATCGTTGCCAACATGAAGGCCCGGTTGATTTACCGCTTCGATCAGGATTACGACGACGGCGCAATGGTGCGCATGGTGATCTGGGAGGTGCCGAGCGCAGTGCCACCCGCTGGCCACCGCTTCAAATATCGCCTGGTCTACCTCGAGGGGGGCAAACGGATCATCGGTTTCGACAACGAACGCGGCAAAGGCGATCACCGTCATGACGGCGATAAGGAAACGCCCTATGCATTCGTCGACGTCGCCACATTGGTCCAGGATTTCATCCGGGCCGTGAAGCAAAGGAGGCAATCATGAGGACGCTGACCATCCGCATCGAACCGGACACCTTGGCCGCACTCGATCGCGCGGGCCAGCAGTTCGTCGAGACATGGCAGACCGGCGAGTATGCCGGGGAGTATCTGAGCTTTGAATCGCCGGCTGCGCTGTTTCGTCTGTTGACCCCCGCCCGCTGGAGCGTGCTGGAGACGCTGCAAAAGGCCGGGCACTGCGGCCTGCGTGAGTTGGCTCGCCTGCTCGGGCGAGATGCCAGCGCCGTGCATCGGGATGTCGTGGCGTTGACCGAGCGGGGACTGATTGAAAAGGATGAGGCAGGCAAGCTCTTCGTGCCTTTCGCTCGAATCCACGCGGAAATCGATCTGATGTCCCAGGCGGCATAGGAATTAGCCAAGTCGGAAAAAGCCACCTTTGCGGCGGCCTTCATTTTCATCGCACGGGGATTGCCCGGTTTCGCGGCGGCCCGATGCAAGCAGTGCTTGCTCAGCGAACCCGACGGGGTTCTCGTCAGCCCATGGCGAGCCCACAAATGAAAACGCCACCCGAAAGGGTGGCGTTTTCATTTGTGGCG
>DDKN01000087.1 GCA_002339725.1 Thiobacillus sp. UBA2597 | reverse complement strand
ACCAGCTTGATCATGCCGTGGGTCTCCAGCGCGATCATGGCCTTGGCGTCGATGCTCATGGGCATCTTGGCCTCGACCGCGTCGATGCCGCGGGCCTTGGCCTGGGCGACCGACAGGCCGACGAAGCCGGCCTCGGGCCGGGAGAAGGTGACGCCGCAGTCGAGGTCCTGGTTGTACTGCAGGGGATGACCGGCGAGGTTGTGCGCCGCCACCCGGCCCTGGGTGGCCGCGGTGTGGGCCAGCATGTAGCCGCCGATCACGTCGCCCACGGCATAGATGTGCGGCACATTGGTGCGGCAGGCGGCATCCACCTTGATCGCCGCGCCGTCCAGCGCCACGCCCACGGCCTCCAGATTGAGCTTGCTGGTGTCGGGCCGCTTGCCGGTGGCCATCAGCACGTAGTCGCAGGCGTATTCGGCGGCCTTGCCCTCGGCGTCGCTGTACTTGATCACCATCTTGCCCGGCTTGCCGGCGATCTCGCTGATCTTGGCCGAGGTCACCACCTTGAACTCCTCGTTCAGGATGCCGGTGAGCTGTTTGGCGATCTCTTCCTCGATCTCGGCCAGGATGCGGTCCTTGGCCTCGAGCATCAGGACCTCGGCGCCGAAGTCGCGCCAGATCTGGGCCATCTCGACGCCGATCACGCCGCCGCCGACGATGCCCAGCTTCTTGGGCGGCTTGGGCAGGTTCCAGATGGTGTCGGAGGTGATGACGCCGCCGCTCTCCAGGCACTCGCGCGCGCCGGGAATGGGGGGCACGAAGGGGGGGGCGCCGGTGGCGATGACGGCCGCGCCGAAGGTGAGGGTGGATTCCTTGCCGTCCGGACCGACGATCTTCAGGGTGTGGGGGTCGACAAAGGAGGCGAAGCCCTCGCGCACGTCGATCTTCACGCCCTTGTCGGTCTTCAGGGCCAATTCGCCCCGGGTCTGCAGAATGTTCCTGCGGTGCTGCTCCAGGGTCTCCCAGACCAGCTTCGGCTTGTCGGTGCCGGTCACGCCCTTGGCGGCATCGTGCGCACGGTCGCGGATGATGTCGGCCGCATGGCGCCAGGCCTTGGACGGGATGCAGCCGCGCCAGAGGCATTCGCCGCCGGGGAAGGGGGCGTTGTTGATCATGGCGACCTTGATGCCGTGCTCGACCAGGTCGCGCGCGCAGTCCTCGCCGCCGGGGCCGCCGCCGATCACGGCGACCTGCACGTCCCAGTTGCCTTCGGGGATGGGCGACACGGCCGGGGCAGCCACAGCCACGCTGCCGGCGCCCTCCATCCAGGCCTCCGGCGCCTCGATCACCTGCTTGAGCTCGGCCAGATAGGCGGCGACATCGGCGCCGTTGAGCACGCGGTGGTCAGCCGTGATGGTGAACGGCGTGCCCTGCGGGCCGTTGGCGGCGATGGCCAGGATGGCGGCAATGCCCGGGGTCGGAATCGCGGTGAAATGGGTCACCCCGAACATCCCCATGTTGGAGATGGTGAAGGTGGGGTTGGCGAACTCCTTGGGCGCCAGCTTGCGGATGCGGGCGCGTGGCACCAGGTCGTTCCAGTCGGCCTGCATCTGATCCAGGCTCTTGGACTCGATGCCGGAAATGATGGGTACCACCAGGCCGCCGTCGTCCGACTTCACGGCGATGCCGAAGTCGTGGTTGCCACGCTCGACCAGCTTGTCGATCGGCTGGTAGGCCCAGTTCATGCGCGGGAACTTGGCCATGGCCACGGAACAGGCCTTGGCGATCGCCACGGTGACCGACACGCCGCGCGCCTTGGCGGCGGCGGTGAGTTTGGCCGTGTCGATGTTCATGGTGACGTTGAAGGTCGGCAGGGTGAGCGAGGCGGTCATCGCGTGCGAGACGGCCTTCTCCATGCTGGTCATCGGCCGGCCTTCGCCCGGCACGTCGACCTGGGGCAGGCTGTGGGCGACCTCCTTCATCGAGGGGCGGGCGCGCAGCACGTCGTCGGCGACGATGGCGCCCTCGGGGCCGCTGGCGGCTACGTTGCCCAGGTCCACGCCCATTTGGCCGGCCAGCTTGCGCGCCAACGGGCTGGCCCTGCGGCCGGCCGGCCGCGGCGCCGGCTTGACGTCGCTGCGCGTGGCTGGAATCGGGGCAGCCGGCTTGGGCGCCGCCTGTATCTTCTCGCCCGGCTTGACGTGATGGGTCTCGACCACCTTGTGCTCGGCCGAGACGCTGGCGACGGTATCGTTGACCTGGCCGGCATCCTGCACGATGAAGGCCATGGGATGGCCGACCTCGATGGTGCTGCCGACATCGGCCAGGGGGCCGGACAGGATGCCCTCGTTGAACACCTCGACGTCCATGATCGCCTTGTCGGTCTCGACCGTGGCGACGATGTCGCCGCGCTTGATCCTGTCGCCGATGGCCTTTTCCCAGGTGACCACGATGCCCTCGGTCATGGTGTCCGACAGCTGGGGCATGACGATGGGGGTGCCGGCGTGATGCGGAATCATCTCCGACGGGGCCTTTTCGGTGACCACTTCGTCAGCGGCGATGGCCAGATCGCCCGGGGTATCGGTGATGTAGGCCAGGGTGCCGCCCACCGGCACGGTGCTGCCGACCTCGGCCAGGGGGCCGGCCAGATAGCCGGCCTTGAACACCTCGACATCCATGATGGCCTTGTCGGTCTCGACCGTGGCCACGATGTCACCGCGTTCGACCCGGTCACCGGGCTGCTTCTCCCAAGTGACCACCACGCCCTCGGTCATGGTGTCCGAGAGCTGGGGCATGGTGATTACAGAGTGTTGGGACATAGATTTATCCGTCAGGCTTAATGAGTTGGCAGTTTGCAGTGAGCAGTCGGCTGCAGATTTCTGCCCACTGACTGCTGCCGACTTCTCAGGCTTTGCCAAAAAGCTTGAGGACTGCCTTCACCACATCCTCGTGATCGGGGATGGTGGCCTTCTCCAGGTTATGTGCATAGGGCTGGGGCACCAGGGCCGAGTGCACGCGCACCGGGGGGGCATCCAGTTCCCAGAAGCATTCCTCGTTGATGATGGCCATGACCTCGGAGCCGACGCCGCAGGGCGCCTCGTCTTCCTCGGCGATCACTGCCTTGTGGGTCTTCGCCACCGACTTCCTGATGCCCTCGCGGTCAAGCGGGGCCAGGGCGTAGAGGTCGACCACCTCGGCGCTGATGTTGTACTGCTTGGCCAGGATCTCGGCCGCCTTCAGGCACCAGTGCACGGAGATGTTGTAGCCGAACAGGGTGACGTCGGTGCCCGGACGGGTGACCTCGGAGCCTTCCAGCGGGTGGAAGTACTCCTCGTCCGGTACCTCACCCTTCATGTTGTACATCAGCTCGTGCTCGTTGATGTAGACCGGGTCGGGCGAGCGCACGGCGGATTTGAGGAGGCCGTAGGCCTGCTTGGGGTTGGACGGGGTCACCACGCGCAGGCCGGCCACGCCCATGAAGACCTTCTCCATGCGCGCCGAGTGTTGGGCGCCGAGCTGATGGGCGGCACCGCCGGCGGCACGGATGACCACCGGGGCGCTGAGCTGGCCACCCGACATGTAGCGCACCTTGGCCGCGCTGTTGAAGATCTGGTCCATCGCCAGCCAGGCGAAGTTGACCGACATGATCTCGATGATCGGTTTGACCCCCAGGAAGGAGGCGCCGATACCGAGGCCGGTGTAGCCGTTTTCCGAGATCGGGGTGTCGATCACCCGCAGCGGACCGTATTTCTCGTACAGGCCCTTGGTTGCCTTGTAGGTGCCACCGGCCACGCCGATGTCCTCGCCCATGCAGATCACCATCGGATCGCGGGCCATCTCTTCGTCGTGGGCGCGCCGGATCGCTTCCCAGTACATGATTTCTGCCATTTTTTCTCTCCGTGAGCTGTCAGCCTTTGGCTGTCAGCGGCTTGGAAGTCGAGCGCCGACGGCTGATTGTCGGCAACGCCATATCAATCCGCGAGCACGTATTTGGTGAGTTCCTCGACCTTGGGGTCGGGCGACTCTTCCGCGAACTTGATCACTTCGTGCTCGATGTAGTGGTCGATCTCTTTTTCCAGGGCCTCGAACTCGGCCATGGTGTACTTGTCCTCGGCGATCATGCGGTCGCGCAGGATGTTGATCGGATCGCGCTGCTTCCACTGCTCCTCTTCCTCGCGCGTGCGGTAGCCACGCGAGTCCGACATGGAATGACCGCGGAAACGATAGGTCTTCAATTCCAGGAAATAGGGGCCCTGGCGCGAGCGCACGTATTCGACCGCCTTGTGGGCATGCTCGAGCACCACCTCGATGTCCTGGCCGTCGCAGACGTCGGATTCGATGCCGTAGGCGCAGACCCGTTTGTACTGGTCGACCACGGCGGTGGAGCGGTGCAGGGCGGTGCCGATGCCGTAAAGGTTGTTCTCGCAGACGAAGAGCACGGGCAGGTTCCACAGTGCGGCCATGTTCATGGTCTCGTGGAAGGTGCCCTGGTTGTTGGCGGAGTCACCCAGGAAGCAGATGGCGATCTCGTCGCCTCCCTTCATCTGGATCGCCTTGGCCATGCCGGCGGCGAGCGGGAAGGGGCCGCCGACCAGGGCATAGCCGCCCATGAAGCGGTGCGCCACGTCGAAGATGTGCATGGAACCGCCGCGGCCTTTCGAGCAGCCGGTTTCCTTGCCGTAGAGTTCGGCCATCACGGCCTTGGGATCGGCACCGCATTTGATGGCGTGCACATGGTCGCGATAGCCGGTGATGACATAGTCGAAACCCGGACGCGCCGCTTCCATCACGCCATAGCAGCAGGCCTCCTGGCCGGGATAAAGATGCAGGAATCCGCCGATCTTGCGCTCGATGTAGGCCTGATAGCAGCGTTCCTCGAAACGCCGGGCCAGGACCATCTCGCGCAGCACCCGCTTACGATCTTTCAGCTTCATTGAGCTAGACCTCTGGGTTGAAAAAATCGCGGTATCATCGCGGAAACACCGCGTCAGGTCAAGGATTTGCCAGAGAATGAATGTGAACCCACTTGCCGAACTCGTTGAAACAAAAAAGGATTTTTCCGGCTCGAAAAACGGCATTGCCGGCCATGTCCTGCACGTCGTGATCGAAGGCGCCGCGCTGGAATCGATCAGCGGCAGCGAACGCCTGCTCGCCGCACTCAAGCGCAAGCGGATGAAATCCAAGGAATTGGCAAAATCGCCGGTCACGTGCGAGAACGGCGCCGGTGGCTTGGAGTCCTGGCTCGTGCTTGCGGCCAAGGCGAGTGTGTTCGATCGACACGCCGCTTTGCGCAAGGCCTTGCAGCCCCTGCTCGATGAGCAGCCGAGCGAGATTCATATCGCCGTGCATGGCGCCGCTGCCGGGCGCCTGCCTGCCGCGGAGGCGGCGGTCTATGTGGCCTGGCTCAACGGCACCAGCCTGCCCAGCTACAAGAGCAAACAGAGCGCGCAACCGCTGAAAAAAATTTACCTGCACGGCTGTCAGAGTGCGGACGGCTTCGCCCGCGCCCGTGCCCTGGCCGAGGGCAATGCCCTGACCCGGCAGCTGACCATGCTGCCGCCCAACGAATTGACGCCGGCAAGCTATCGCCAGCGCGTGGCCAGGCTGGCCCGGGCCGAAGGCTGGGGCATCGAGGAATACGATGTGAAGAAGCTGCGCAAGCTCAGGGCCGGCGCCTTTCTTGCCGTCGCCCGCGGCAGCCAGCACGAGGATGCGGCGATCGTGCATCTGAGCTACGCACCGAAGCGGGCGAAGGGGCATTACGCCCTGGTCGGCAAGGGCATCTGTTTCGACACCGGCGGCCACAACCTGAAGCCCGCCCGCTACATGCACAACATGCACGACGACATGAACGGCTCGGCCGTCGCCCTGGGCCTGCTGCTGGCGGCGACCCGGCTGAAATTGCCGGTGCGGCTGGATGTCTGGCTGGCCATTGCCCAGAACCATCTGTCGCCCGAGGCCTATACCCAGAACGAGGTGGTCACGGCGCTCAACGGCACCACCATCGAGATCGTGCATACCGATGCCGAGGGGCGCATGGTCCTGGCCGATACCCTGACCCTGGCGGCCCGGGCAAAGCCCGCGGCGATCATCGATTTCGCCACCCTGACCGGCAGCATGACCGTGGCCCTGGGCGAACGCATGAGCGGGGTGCTGGCCAACCGGGACGCGCTGGCGGCGCAGGCGGTGGCAGCGGGGCTGCAGTGCGGCGAGCGGGTGGTGGCCTTCCCGGTGCCGGAGGACTACGACGAGGCGCTGGAATCCAAGCTGGCCGACATCAAGCAATGCACGCTCGACGGCGAGGCCGACCACATCCTGGCGGCGCGTTTCCTCAACCGCTTCGTTGCCGACACGCCCTGGCTGCATGTCGACCTGTCGGCCAGTCGCTGCAAGGGTGGCTTGGGCGCGGTCGGCTCCGACATCACCGGCTTCGGTGTCGGCCTGGGCTTGGGCTTGCTCGAACGCCTGACCGGCTGATCAGTCCGGCTCGGCCGGTCGATCGGGATCGGCGGCATAGAAACGGTAGCAGCTGCCGGTTTCGGTCTTGGCCTGATACATGGCGGCATCGGCCGCCTGCATGAGACTGGCCACACTCTCGCCATCGCGCATATAGATCGCGATGCCGATGCTGCTGCCGATCTGGATTTCATTGCCTTGCACCTGGAACGGCTTGTCCAAGGCCTCGATGATCTTCCCGGCCACTTTGGCGGCGTCTGCCGCGCTGTGGATGTTCTGCAGGATCACGGTGAACTCGTCGCCGCCCAGGCGGGAAACGGTATCGCTCTCGCGCAGGCAGCGGCGCAGGCGCCTGGCCACCGCTTTCAGCAGCTCGTCGCCGATGGCGTGGCCCAGACTGTCATTCACCTGCTTGAAACGGTCGAGATCGATGTAGAGCAGGGCCAGCGTCTCCCGGCTGCGCTTGGCCAGACGCAGGGCCTGCTTGAGCCGGTCCTTGAACAACACCCGGTTGGACAGTCCGGTCAGCGCATCGTGATGGGCCAGGTGCTGCATGCGTGCCTCGGCCTCTTTCAGGGCGGTGATGTCGTCGTGCATGGCAACGAAGTGGGTGATCTGCTGCAGCTCGTCCATGATCGGCGTGATGGTCTGGCGTACGGTATAGGTATGGCCGGCCTTGTGCCGCTCCACGGTTTCGCTGACCCAGCTTTGACCGGACAGGATGGTGGCCCACATCTCCTTGTAGTAGGCCGGACTTTGCAGGCCGGATTGCAGAAAACGCGGGTTGCGGCCGAGGATCTCCTCGATTTCATAGCCGCACATCTTGGAGAAGGCCTCGTTGGCCCAGGCAATGTTGCCGGTCCGGTCGGTGATGAAGACGGCGTTGCTGGTCGCGGTGAGCGCGCGGCTCAACAGGCTGAGATCGTGTTCCTGGCTGGTTTCCAGGTTGAGCAGGGGGCGGAATACCAGCCACCACGCCAGCGGGCCGAAGACCAGGCCGAACAGCCCGACATCGAGCACGATATGACGCAGGATGTCGCCCCGGGCCCAGCTGCGGTCGAGTGTGATTTCGAGCGCAAACAGGGCCACCAGCACGGCGGCGGCGATGAGATAGTGAGGGCGTTTCGGCATGGCTGCAAACGGATCGATACGATGCCTGCAGTCTATGAAGCCGCATGGTTGAGGGGTTCCGGGCGGTGCCCAAGGGTGAATACGTACGTGCGCCAGGGTTTTTCCTAGCTCCTTGGGTTAAAATTACCGGAAAACATCTATAGGCTGCGCAATGTCCGGCAATTCCATCGGCACACTGTTCTGCGTCACCTCCTTCGGTGAGTCCCACGGTCCCGCCATCGGCTGCGTGGTCGATGGCTGCCCGCCCGGCCTGGTCCTGAGCCCGGAGGATATCCAGCATGAGCTGGATCGGCGCAAGCCCGGCACCTCGCGCCACGTCACCCAGCGGCGCGAATCGGACACGGTGGAAATCCTGTCCGGCGTGTTCGAGGGCAGGACCACCGGCACCCCGATCGCGCTGCTGATCCGCAACGAGGATCAGCGCAGCAAGGATTACTCCGAGATCGCCCAGACCTTCCGCCCGGGGCATGCCGATTACACCTATTGGCAGAAATACGGCATCCGCGACTACCGCGGCGGTGGTCGCTCCTCGGCCCGGGAAACCGCGGTGCGGGTGGCCGCCGGCGCCATCGCCAAAAAGTGGCTGCGGGAGAAATACGGTACCGTCATCCGGGGCTATCTGGCCCAGCTCGGTCCCATCGTGGTGCCGTTCAAGGACTGGGCGCCAGTCGATGCCAATCCCTTCTTTGCGCCCAACGCCGAGATCGTGCCTGAGCTGGAGGCCTACATGGATGCCCTGCGCAAGGAAGGCAACTCGATCGGCGCCCGCATCAACGTGGTGGCGGAAAAGGTGCCGGTCGGCCTGGGCGAACCGGTCTACGACCGGCTGGACGCCGATCTTGCCCATGCCCTGATGAGCATCAATGCGGTCAAAGGCGTCGAGATCGGCGCCGGTTTCGCCTGCATCAGCCAGAAGGGCACCGAGCACCGCGACGAGTTGACGCCGGAGGGCTTCCTGTCCAACCACGCCGGCGGCATCCTGGGCGGCATCTCCACCGGCCAGGACATCCTCGCCTCGATCGCGATCAAGCCGACTTCCAGCATCCGACTGCCCGGCCGCTCGATCAATCTGGCCGGCGCGCCGGTCGAGGTGGTGACCCACGGCCGGCACGATCCCTGCGTCGGCATCCGGGCCACACCGATCGCCGAGGCCATGCTCGCCATCGTGCTGATGGATCATGCCCTGCGCCAGCGCGCCCAGAATGCCGACGTGAGCTGTCCGACCCGGCCGATCCCGGGCCGGGCGTCAGGGCAGTCTTAACCGCCAAATCAGGAGCCATGCCATGGAACTCGAACCCCACGATCTGGCCCATGAGTTTCCCGAGTTCAAGGAGACCATGCGCACGCTCAAGCGGGGCAATGCCCACTTCGCCAAGCTGTTCGACGAATATCATGCGGTCGACCGGGAGATTCACCGGATCGAGCAGAACATCGAGCCGACCTCCGATGTCTACGCCGAAGACCTGAAGAAGAAGCGCCTGGCCCTGAAGGACGAGCTCTACCAGATGCTGTTGGCGGCCCGGGCCTGATCGCTTCGAGTTTCTGATCCAAGGCGCCGTGCCCTGTCGGCGCCTGATAACCCCATGCCCCATTCCCTGCCGTACTGGCGCCTGTCCGGCTTCTATTTCTTTTATTTCGCCTTCGTCGGCGCCATGGCGCCCTATTGGAGCCTGTATCTGCGTTCGCTCGAGTTCAGCGCCCTGCAGATCGGCATCCTGATGTCGCTGCTGCAGGTGATGCGCATCTTCGCGCCCAACATCTGGGGCCATGTCGCCGACCGCACGGGCAAGCGGGTGGCCATCGTGCAGCTGGTGGCGTTGGTCTGCGTCATTTCCTATCTGGGGGTGTTCTTCGGCACCGGTTTCTGGTGGCTGTTCCTGGTGATGAGCCTGATCAGCTTCTTCTGGAGCGCCTCCCTGCCGCTGGTCGAGGCCACCACGCTGTCGCACCTGAAGGACCGCACCGAGCGCTACGGCAATATCCGGCTCTGGGGCTCCATCGGCTTCATCCTGGTCGTGGTCGGCCTGGGTGCCATGCTCGATCACTGGCCGGTCGAGAGCCTGCTCTGGGTGGTGCTGGTCCTGCTGATCGGCGTCGCCCTGTTCGCCCGCTTCATCCCCGAGGCGCAGATCAATACCCTCGAAGCCGAGCACGTGTCGCTCAAGCGTGTGCTCAAGCGGCCCGAGGTGATCGCCCTGCTGGTGGCGGCCATCCTCATGGCGGCGGCGCATGGCCCGTACTACACCTTTTTCACCATCCATCTGGTCGATGCCGGCTACAGCAAGACCCTGGCCGGCTGGCTCTGGGCTTTGGGCGTGATCTGCGAGATCGGGGTGTTCCTGGCCATGCCCCGGGTGTTTCAGCGGCTGCGGGCGGAGACCGTGCTCCTGCTCACCCTGGCCGCGGCGGCCGTGCGCTTTCTCATCATCGCCTGGCAGGTGGACAACCTGCCGCTGCTGCTGTTCGCCCAGGTGCTGCATGCGCTGACCTTCGGCGCCTATCACGCCTCGGCCATGGCCCTGGTGCACCGCCACTTCCGCGGCCGCAACATGGCGCGCGGCCAGGGCCTCTACAACAGCCTGGCCTTCGGCTTCGGGGGCACCCTGGGCAGCCTGTATTCCGGCGCCGCCTGGGATGGCCTGGGGCCGGGCATCACCTTCAGCCTGGCCGCCGCCTGCGCCGCGCTGGCGGCCGGGGTGTTCGCCTGGCAGGGACGGCGTCCCGCTAGCGTGTAAGCCCCTGTAAATGCGATAATTCGCGCCTTTCCGACCCCATTTGCCCTATGTCCGCCCGTACCCTTTACGACAAGTTGTGGGATGCCCATGTGGTGCATGTCGAGCCCGATGGCACGACCCTGCTCTACATCGACCGCCATCTGGTGCATGAAGTGACCAGCCCCCAGGCCTTCGAGGGCCTCAAGCTCAACGGCCGCAAGGTCTGGCGCGTGGCCTCGGTACTGGCCACGCCCGACCACAACGTGCCGACCACCGACCGGGACAAGGGCATCGCCGATCCGGTCTCGCGCATTCAGGTCGAGACCCTGGACGCCAACTGCCGCGAGTTCGGCCTGACCGAGTTCGCCATGAACGACAGGCGCCAGGGCATCGTCCACGTCATCGGCCCGGAAGAGGGCTTCACCCAGCCGGGCATGACCCTGGTCTGCGGCGATTCCCACACCAGCACTCACGGCGCCTTCGCCGCTCTGGCCTTCGGCATCGGCACCTCCGAGGTCGAGCATGTGCTGGCCACCCAGTGCCTGTGGCAGAAGAAATCCAAGGCCATGCTGGTCAAGGTCGAGGGAACTTTGGGTCATGGCATTACCGGCAAGGACATCGTGCTGGCGGTGATCGGCAAGATCGGCACCGCCGGCGGCACCGGCTATGCCATCGAGTTCGGCGGCTCGGCCATCCGCGCGCTTTCCATGGAAGGCCGTATGTCGATCTGCAACATGGCGATCGAGGCGGGTGCCCGTGCCGGCATGGTGGCGGTGGACGATAAGACCATCGAGTATCTGCGCGGCCGGCCCTATGCGCCGCAGGGTGAAATGTGGGATCGGGCCGTGGCCTACTGGCGCACCCTCGTTTCCGATGTGGACGCGAAGTTCGATGCCGTGGTCGAGCTCAAGGCGGAGGAAATCAAGCCCCAGGTGACCTGGGGCACCTCGCCCGAGATGGTGGTGCCGATCGACGGCCGGGTGCCGGATCCGGCCGAGGCGCCCAATGCCGTCAAGCGGGCGGACTGGGAACGGGCGCTGCAGTACATGGACCTCAAGCCGCATACGCCGATCTCCGACATCGCGGTGGACAAGGTGTTCATCGGCTCCTGCACCAATTCCCGCATCGAGGATCTGCGGGCGGCGGCCAGCGTGGCCAAGGGCCGCAAGGTGGCGGCCAACGTCAAGCTGGCGATGGTGGTGCCCGGCTCGGGCCTGGTGAAGGCCCAGGCCGAGGCCGAGGGGCTCGATCAAATCTTCAAAGCGGCCGGCTTCGAGTGGCGCGAGCCGGGCTGCTCCATGTGCCTGGCGATGAACGCCGACCGCCTGGAACCGGGCGAGCGCTGCGCCTCCACCTCGAACCGCAATTTCGAGGGCCGGCAGGGGCAGGGCGGGCGCACCCATCTGGTGAGCCCGGCCATGGCGGCGGCTGCCGCCGTGTTTGGCCACTTTGTCGATGTCAGACAACTTTCTTGAGGAAGGCAGCATGAATCCGAGAAAACTGATCATGTTCGGTATGTTGAAAGTCGCGTTGCTGGCCCTGGCCATCGGCATCGTGTTCAGCCTCTATGGCTGCAACACCGTGCGCGGCATCGGCCAGGATCTGGAAAAGGCCGGTGAGGCCATTCAGAAGTCGAGCAAATGAAGCCTTTCGTCAAACATCAGGGGCTGGTGGTGCCGCTCGACCGCGCCAACGTCGACACCGATGCCATCATCCCCAAGCAGTTTCTGAAGTCGATCAAGCGTACCGGGTTCGGCCCCAACCTGTTCGACGAGTGGCGTTATCTCGACCACGGCGAACCGGGCATGGACAACTCGAAGCGGCCGCTCAACCCCGACTTTGTGCTGAACCGGCCGCGCTATCGCGGCGCCTCGATCCTGCTCGCGCGCGAGAACTTCGGCTGCGGCTCTTCGCGCGAGCATGCGCCCTGGGCCCTGGAAGATTACGGCTTCCGCGTCCTGATCGCGCCCAGCTTCGCCGATATCTTCTACAACAACTGCTTCAAGAACGGCCTGCTGCCCATCGTGCTGCCAGCCGAGGTGGTGGACCGGCTGTTCAAGGAGACCGAGGCGCACGAGGGCTATCGCCTGACCGTGGACCTGGCCGCGCAGACCGTGACCACACCGAGCGGCGAGGCGATCCCGTTCGAGGTCGACGCCGAGCGCAAGCACCGTCTGCTCAACGGCCTGGACGATATCGGCATCACGCTGCAGCACGTGGACAAGATCAAGGCCTACGAGGCGCGGCGCAAGAACGAAACCCCGTGGCTTTTTGTTTAACCGCAAAGGGCGCTAAGGACGCAAAACCTTGGATCACGAAGAGATAGGCCGGGCTATTCTGGATGCCGCTTTTCGTGTGCATAGCGTCTTGGGACCTGGGTTGTTGGAAGGTGTGTATGAAGTCTGCTTGGCGCATGAGTTGGCCAAGCGCATGCCTGTGACGCGGCAGGTCATACAACCCGTCCGATATGACGGCCTCGAGATCGAGACGGGCTATCGCTTGGATTTGTTGGTGGCCGACAAGGTTGTAGTTGAATTGAAGACCGTGGATAAGATCACGGATTTACATTTGGCGCAGTTGCTCAGTTATTTGAAATTAGGCGAATACAAGCTGGGTTTTTTGATCAACTTCAATGTGTTGCGCCTGAAAGATGGGATCAAGCGTGTTGTGAACGGCTTGTGATGTGCTTGGCGGTTCTTCGCGTACTTTGCGGTAGAGGATGATTGGATATGAAGCTTGCAGTCTTGCCGGGTGACGGCATTGGTCCCGAGATCGTCGCCCAGGCGGTCAAGGTGCTCGAGGTCCTGAGGAAGGACGGCATGAAGATCGAGCTGGAGCATGCGCCCATCGGTGGTGCCGGCTACGATGCGGCGAAAGACCCGCTGCCGGAGGCTACGCTGAAGCTGGCGCGCGCGGCCGATGCCGTGCTGCTCGGTGCCGTTGGCGGTCCGCAGTACGATACGCTCGACCGCCCGCTGCGGCCGGAGCGGGGTTTGCTGCGCATCCGCAAGGAATTGAACCTGTTCGCCAACCTGCGCCCGGCGCTGCTCTACCCTGAACTCGCTTCGGCCTCGACCCTGAAACCCGAGGTGGTGGCCGGGCTGGACATCATGATCGTGCGCGAGCTGACCGGCGATGTGTATTTCGGCCAGCCGCGCGGCATCGAGGTGCGCAACGGTGAGCGGGTCGGCTTCAACACCATGATCTATTCCGAGTCGGAGATCCGTCGCGTGGCCCATGTCGCCTTCGGCATCGCCATGAAGCGCGGCAAGCGCCTGTGTTCGGTGGAGAAGGCCAACGTGCTGGAGTGCTCCGAGTTGTGGCGCGAGGTGGTGCTCGAGGTGGCCCGGGACTACCCCGAGGTCGAACTGTCCAGCATGTACGTCGACAACGCCGCCATGCAGCTGGTGCGCAACCCCAAGCAGTTCGACGTCATCGTCACCGGCAACATCTTCGGCGACATCCTGTCGGATCAGGCCTCCATGCTGTCCGGCTCCATCGGCATGCTGCCCTCGGCCTCGCTCGATGAGCACAACAAGGGCATGTACGAGCCGATCCACGGCTCGGCCCCGGACATCGCCGGCAAGGACATCGCCAATCCGCTGGCGACCATCCTCTCGGTCGCCATGATGTACCGCTACACCTTCGCCGATGCGGCCACCGCCGACCGGATCGAGAACGCGGTGAAGCAGGTGATCGCCCAGGGCTATCGCACGGCTGACATCTACACCGAAGGTTGCAAGAAGGTGTCCTGCAGCCAGATGGGCGATGCCGTCGTGGCGGCGCTGTAGGGGATTTGTTTACCGCTAAGGACGCGAAGATTCGCAAAGGGATATAGAAGCATCCAGGCCGTCATTCCAGGCGTAGCGAAGCGTAGACCCGGAATCCATGTGCGTTAATATCGGATGAAATGGATTCCCGCTTTCGCGGGAATGACGGGAACAGCAGTTTTATTGATCTTTGCGATCCTTCGCGTCCTTTGCGGTGAGAATTGATTTAACGGATTGAGGAAGACAGTCATGAAGAAGGTAGGTCTGGTCGGTTGGCGCGGCATGGTGGGCTCGGTGCTCATGGGCCGCATGCGCGAGGAAAGGGATTTCGATCTGATCGAGCCCGTGTTCTTCACCACCTCCAACCCCGGCGGCAAGGGGCCGGACATCGGCAAGGAGGTGCCGCCGCTGAAGGACGCCAACAGCATCGACGAACTGAAGGCGATGGATGTCATCATCACCTGCCAGGGTGGTGACTACACGAAGGAGGTTTACCCGAAGCTGATGGCGAGCGGCTGGCAGGGCTACTGGATCGATGCCGCCTCGACCCTGCGCATGCAGGACGACGCGATCATCATCCTCGACCCGGTCAACAAGCCGGTGATCCAGGACGGCCTGAAGCGCGGCATCAAGACCTATGTCGGTGGCAACTGCACCGTGTCGCTCATGCTCATGGCCATCGGCGGCCTGTTCGACAAGGGCCTCATCGAGTGGATCGCGCCGCAGACCTACCAGGCCGCCTCCGGCGCCGGCGCGCGCAACATGCGCGAGCTGATCCAGCAGATGGGGGCCATCCACGGCGAGGTGAAGGCACTGCTCGACGATCCGGCCTCCGCCATCCTGGAGATCGACAGGAAGGTCGCCGATTTCATCCGCTCCGACCGTTATCCGCTCGACGCCTGGCCCGTGCCCCTGGCCGGTTCCCTGATCCCGTGGATCGACGTCCAGCTCGAATCCGGCCAGTCCAAGGAAGAGTGGAAGGCCCAGGTCGAGGCGAACAAGATCCTGGGGCGTTCCGACACTCCGATCCCGATCGACGGCCTGTGCGTGCGCATCGGCGCCATGCGCTGCCACAGCCAGGCACTAACCATCAAGCTGACCCGCGATGTGCCGCTCGATGAGATCCACGCCATCATCGCCGCGCACAACCCGTGGGTGAAGGTGGTGCCGAACGACCGTGAGATCACCATGCGCGAGCTGACCCCCGCTGCCGTCACCGGCACCCTGACCGTGCCGGTGGGCCGTATGCGCAAGCTCAACATGGGTCCGCAGTACCTCTCCGCGTTTACGGTCGGGGATCAGTTGCTCTGGGGCGCGGCCGAACCGCTGCGCCGCATGCTGCGCATCCTGCTCGAGGGCTGATGGCTGTCAAATTAGCCGTACTCGGCGCCGACGAACCCCTGGCCGAGGTCCTGTTCCGGGAACTGGAAGAACGCAACCTGGCGCTTGCCGAGGTTTTTGCCCTCACGCTGGGCGAAGCCGAGGCCGCTGCGCGTTTCGACGGGGCCGAGATCCCGTGTCAGCCGGCGCAAGGCTTCGATTGGCAGCGCATCGATCTGCTGGTGGTGGCCACGCGCAGCCGGGCAGCGGGCCGCTTCGTCGACCAGGCGCTGGCCGCCGGTCGGCCGGTGCTGGGGCTGGGTGAGGTGCTGGCCCAGCATCCCAAGGCCGTCTGGCTCGATCCCGAACATGCCGAATTCCCGTCGGGCAAGCTTTGGCTTGTGCCGGACGCGATCGCCAGCCTGATGGCGCGCGTGCTGCGCCCGCTGGTCGCCAGTCTCGGTGTCGAGCGGGTCGATGCGCATGCCAACCTGGCGGTGAGCGCCATGGGTCAGGCCGGCATCGATGAATTGCGCGAGCAGGTCGGTCAATTGTTCAGCCTGAGCGCGATCGATTCGGCCGTGTTCCCGCTTCAGATCGCTTTCAACCTCATCCCCCAGGTCGGCGATTTCCTGCCGGACGGTCGGAGTCAGGCCGAGCAGGCGGCCGCCCAAGCCCTGCAATACCTGCTCGGCGACCATGCGCCGGTCTGTCAGCTGAGCCTCGCCTGGGCCCCGGTTTTTTATGGCCACAGCATCAGCCTCCACTTGAGCGGTGGCGCCGGCCTGACCCTCGAGAACGCGCGCACCCGATTGCAGAACGCGCCGGGTGTGGTGCTGATGGATGAACACCTGCCGGGCGGTTATCCGACCCCGGTGACCGATGCCGCCGAGAGCAGCGCGGCCTTTGTCGGCCGTCTTTGTGGCAGCGCTGCAGGCACGGCCAGGTCGCTGCAGTTGTGGCTTGTGGGCGACAATGTCCGCACCGAGGCCATGAATCTGGCTCGTATCGTCGAGCGCCTCGTTGAAAAACAATGAGCTTCGGTGCTAACTTAGTCCAATAACTCAGATTCATCCCGCGACAACAGCACGGCATCCTGCAGGGGATTGCGAGGCAGAGGACGGAGCGATGCATAAAACACTTAGGATCAGCGGCCTGCTCGCTGCGTTATTGTTGGCCTGGCAGGCGCATGCCGCCGGCCTCGGTCGCCTCTCGGTGCAGTCGGCGCTCGGTCAGCCGCTCCGGGCCGAGATCGAACTCTACTCGGTGACCAAGGAAGAACTGGCCTCGATCAACGCCAGGCTGGCCAGTGTCGATGCCTTCCGACAGGCCCGGATCGAGCGACTGGATGCCCTGAACAACCTGCGCTTCAGCATCGACAGCCGCCCCAACGGCCAGCCCATCATCCGCGTCACCTCCACGACCCCGATCACCGATCCCTTTCTCGATCTGCTGATCGAACTGAACTGGCCTTCCGGCCGCCTGCTGCGGGAATACACCCTGCTGTTGGACCCGCCGGCCGAAGCCAAGCCGGCCGTGGTCGAGCGCCCCGCGCCCATGCCGCCCAGCGCACCGGTGGTGAGCCGGCCGCCCGAAGCGCCAAAGGCCGCGGAAAAGACGACCGAGCCTCCGAAAGCCGAGGCGAAGCCGGCCAAAGTCGAAAGGCCTCCCGTCAAGGAGTATGGCCCGGTGAAACGGGGGGAGACCCTGCGCAGCATTGCGGGCAAACTCAAACCGGAGGGGGCCAGCACCGAGCAGATGATGGTCGGGCTGTATCAGGCCAACCAGGGTGCCTTCCTTGACGGCAACATGAATCGCCTGAAGAAGGGCGAGGTGCTCAAGGTGCCCGAATTCGAAAGCCTGATGCTGGCGGCGAGCCCGAGCCAGGCGCGCGCGATCGTGCGTGAGCAAACCACGGCATGGCATGCTGCCCAGGCGCCGGCGCGCGAAGCCGTGCCCGAGCCGGCCAAGGACAAGGCGGCCGCGGCGGGCAAGATCGAGCCGGCCAAGCCGGCTGCCGCGCCCGCTCCGGCGGCGCCGGCGAAGGACGTGCTCAAGCTGTCCAAGGGTGAACCGGTGAGCGCCGGCAAGGTGGACGCCAAGACCACCGAGCGGCTGCACGCGCTGGAAGAAGACCTGGCGGCCAAGAGCCGGGCCTTGAAGGAGGCGCAGGATCGCGTCGCCCAGCTGGAAAAGACCGTGCAGGATCTGCAGCGCCTGGTCGAATTGAAGACCCAGCAGCCCGTGGCCGCCCCGGCCCCGGAAGCCAAGCCGGCCGCCGAGCCCGCCGCCCCGGTGGAAGCGGCGCCACCCGTCGCGCCGGCTCCCAAGCCGGAAGTCAAGCCCGAGCCCAAACCGGTGCCCAAGCCGGAGCCGGGCCTGCTCGACAGCCTGCTGGCCAACCCCCTGTATCTGGGTGGCGGCCTGGCCGGCATCCTATTGCTGATCTTGCTGGGCATTTCCGTCGCCCGGCGCCGGCGTCAGCAGGCGACTTCAGGTCTGGCCGGTTTGAATCCCAGTCTGGCCGCAGCAGGGGCGGCGGCGGCTGCAGCCGCCTCGGCGGCGCCGACCGCCGCCCGTCCCGAAAGCAGCGTGTTGACCGATTTCAGCCGTCTGGGTCTGGGTGCCATCGATACCCAGGAGATCGATCCCATTGCCGAGGCCGAGGTTTATCTCGCCTACGGCAAGGATGCCCAGGCCGAGGAGATCCTGCGCGATGCCCTGAGCAAGAATCCCGGGCGCGAGGACATCCTGCTCAAACTGCTGGAGATCTATCACACCCGCCAGGACAGCGCGACCTTCGAGACCACGGCGCGCGAGCTGCAGTCGGCGTTGGGCGGTGACACCGCGTCCCCCGCCTGGACCAAGGCTGCCGCCATGGGCCGGGAGATCGATCCGAACAATCCGCTCTATGCCCTGGCGGCAGCGGCCATGCCCGCGGCGGCGGCCAGCATCCTCGACATGGAATTGCCAGGCGCTGGGGCATCGGCCGAGACCGAGCTTGAGATGACCGGGACGGCCCCGGCCGAGGCTGCGCCGGAACCGGCCCCCTCGCTGTTGCCGCCCGGCCTGGATTTCGAGCTCACCATGACGCCGCCCAGCGCGGCCGAGCCGGAACCCGCCCCGGAACCGGGCCCGATGGCCGAGATGCCCGGCCTGGACTTCAGCACCGATTTGATCGCCGAGCCAGCCGGGGCCGCCGAGCCGCCGGCGGCGGAAGCTGCGGCCCAGCCTGAGCCGGCCTTCGAATTGCCCGAAATGCCGGCAGCCGAACCGGCCCCGGTGCCGATCGAGGCATTGGCCGAAGCCCCGGCGAGCCCGCCGGCCGAGGAAGTGGCCTTGCCCGATCTCGATTTCGGCGGTCTCGATCTCGAACTCAAGGAGACGGGTGCTGCTGCTGCGGCGGCATACGCCACCGAGCCGGGCGTTGCGCCCGAGCAGGCGGCGCCGCAGGCATCGACCTTGCCCGACCTGGATTTCGCTGGCCTGGATTTGGAGCAGTCGCCTGAGCCTGCGCTCGAAACGCCGACCGCGCCTGCGGCCGCCACGGCCACGACGCCGGATCTGCCGGATCTCGATTTCGGCAGCCTGGATCTCACCGTCAACGAGGCCGAGGCCAGTGCCTCGGCGGCCGAGGCCACGGGCGAGATCCCGCCCCTGGAGAACGAGGAACTCTGGGCCGAGGTCAATACCAAACTCGACCTGGCGCGGGCCTATATCGAGATGGGCGACAAGGAAGGTGCGCGCGAGATCCTGCAGGAGGTGCTGGCCGAGGGCAACAGCCAGCAGGCGGCCGAGGCGAACAAGCTGCTGTCCGAGGCGGTCTGAGCGCCATGAGCTGAAGCGCATGCATCCTGGCGCACGCATCCTCCTCGCCATCCTCTCAGCCCTGGCCCTGCCGGGGCTGAGTTTTTTCTACCTCGCTTTCATCAGCCTGGCGCTGGTCGCCTTGTCGTTCTCCGACTTCGCGCGCCTGCTGCAATTGCTGCGCCGCAGCCGCTGGCTGCTGCTGGGCATGGTCCTGGTCTATGCCTGGCAATTGCCGGGAGCTCCGCTGATCGAGGGCATCGCCTTGAGCCCAAGCCGTGAGGGCGTGCTGGCCGGGCTGATCCAGGCCTGGCGGCTGGCGGCGATGCTGCTCCTGATCGACCTTTTGATCCTGCGCCTGCCGGTCGACGCGCTGCTGGCGGGCATCGCCAGTTTGCTCTGGCCCCTGCGCACCCTCGGCCTGCCGGCGGAGCGCGTCGCATTGCGCCTGGGCCTGACCCTGCACGCCCTGGCTGATCCCGCACCCGATCGGCGTCGCCTGCTGGCTGATGCCGATCGGGCCGCCAACCGCCTGCCCGAGGTGCTGACGCTGCGCCTGCCGGCCTGGCGGCTGGCCGATGGCCTGATCCTGGCACTGGCCGTGCTGACCCTGGGGGGCATATGGCTGGCCGCCTAGCGCTGGGGCTGGAATACGACGGCCGCCTGTTTTGCGGCTGGCAGACCCAACCCGGCGGCTGCGCGGTGCAGGATGCGCTGGAGGCGGCCTTGGCCGAGGTGCATGGCGCGCCGGTTGCCACCATCGTGGCCGGTCGTACCGATGCCGGGGTGCATGCGCTGAATCAGGTGGTCCATTTCGATGCGGTCAACCACCGCCCCGAGAGCGCCTGGTTGCGCGGCACCAATGCCTTGTTGCCGCCGGGCGTGGCGGTGCTCTGGGCCAGGCCGGTGCCGGCCGAATTCAATGCGCGTTATGCCGCCCTGGAACGGGTCTATCGCTATGTGCTGCTCAATCACCCGGTGCGGCCGGCGCTGCTGGCCGGCCGGGTCGGCTGGGTGCATGCCCCCCTCGATCTGGCGGCGATGCGGGCAGCGGCCGAGCACCTGATCGGCACGCATGACTTCTCCGCCTTCCGCGCCGCCGAATGTCAGGCCAGATCGCCGGTGCGCG
This sequence comes from Thiobacillus sp. UBA2597, assembly GCA_002339725.1. Classification (GTDB taxonomy): domain Bacteria; phylum Pseudomonadota; class Gammaproteobacteria; order Burkholderiales; family Thiobacillaceae; genus Sulfuritortus. The sequence continues at coordinate 25,690 of DDKN01000087.1, read as the reverse complement.
AGCTGCGCCAGATCGAGATTCAACGCCATGGCGCGCTGCTGGTGTTCGAATTTCGCGCCAATGCCTTTCTGCATCATCAGGTGCGCAACATGGTCGGTGCCCTGGTCTGGGTTGGCCTCGGCCGGCGTGCGCCGGCGTGGATCAAAACCGTGCTCGAGGCGCGTGATCGCAGTCAGGCGGCGGCCACCTTCGCGGCCGATGGCCTGTATCTGAGTGCGGTGCGTTATGACCCGGCCTGGGGCCTGCCGTCAGCGACGGATCGCAGCGGCTGGGCATTCGGCGCCGGGGCTGGCATCATGCCGGCTTTCTGAATTCGTTACGCGCCCATGGGCTATACCCGCGTCAAGATTTGCGGCATCACCCGCATCGACGATGGCCTGGCCGCTGCCCGCGCCGGGGCCGATGCCATCGGCCTGGTCTTTTATGGCAAAAGCCCGCGTCATGTCACCCTGGCACAAGGCCGGGCGATCGCCGCGGCCCTGCCGCCCTTCGTCACCAGCGTCGCCCTGTTCGTCGATCCGAGCGAGGCCGAGGTTCGGGCGGTGCTGGAGACGGTGCAACCCGATCTGCTGCAATTTCACGGCGATGAATCGCCCGAGTTCTGCCGCGGATTCGGGCGGCCTTACCTCAAGGCCGTGCGGGTTCGCCCCGGACTGGATTTGCTACAATACGCGGCCCGCTTCGACTCGGCGCGCGGCCTGCTGCTGGACGCCTTCGTCGAGGGTGAGGCGGGCGGCACCGGCCAGCGCTTCGACTGGGACCTGATCCCGCCAGACCTGCCCAAACCCGTGGTTCTCGCCGGTGGCCTCGGTCCTGCCAACGTGGCCCAAGCCATCCGCCAGGTCAAGCCCTGGGCGGTGGATGTCTCCAGCGGGGTCGAGGCCGGCAAGGGAATCAAAGAGGCCACGAAGGTCGCAGCCTTCATGAAGGAAGTACGCAATGCAGATGCATGACCTGCCCGACGCGCGCGGGCACTTCGGTCCCTACGGCGGGGTGTTCGTCGCCGAAACGCTGATGGCGGCCCTGGACGAGCTGAAGACCGCCTATCTCAAGCTCAAGGACGATCCCGCCTTCCAGGCCGAGTTCGCCTACGAACTCAAGCATTACGTCGGCCGGCCCAGCCCGATCTACCATGCCAGGCGCTGGTCGGACAAGCTCGGCGGCGCCCAGATCTATCTCAAGCGCGAGGATCTCAACCATACCGGCGCGCACAAGATCAACAACACCATCGGTCAGGCGCTGCTCGCCCGCCACATGGGCAAAAAACGCGTGATCGCCGAGACCGGCGCCGGCCAGCATGGCGTCGCGTCCGCCACGGTCGCCGCCCGCTACGGCATGGAGAGCGTGGTCTACATGGGGGCCGAGGATGTCAAGCGCCAGGCGCCCAATGTGTTCCGCATGAAGCTGCTGGGCGCCACCGTGGTGCCGGTGGAATCGGGTTCCCGCACCCTGAAGGATGCCCTGAACGAGGCGATGCGCGACTGGGTCACCAACGTCGAGTCGACCTTCTATATCCTCGGCACCGCCGCGGGGCCGCATCCGTATCCCATGCTGGTGCGCGATTTCCAATGCGTGATCGGCAACGAGGCCAAGGTGCAGATGCCCGAGTTGACCGGACGCCAGCCCGATGCGGTGATCGCCTGTGTCGGCGGCGGTTCCAACGCCATCGGGCTGTTTCATCCCTATCTCGAGTTCGAGGCGGTGCGCCTGATCGGGGTCGAGGCCGGTGGCCGCGGCATCGCCTCCGGCCAGCATGCGGCACCGCTGTCCGCCGGCACCCCGGGCGTGTTGCACGGCTTCCGCTCCTATCTCATGCAGGATGCCGACGGCCAGATCATCGAGACCCATTCGGTTTCCGCCGGCCTCGATTATCCCGGCGTCGGGCCCGAGCATGCCTGGCTCAAGGACACCGGCCGTGCCGAATACGTCGCCGTCAACGACGACGAGGCGCTGGCCGCCTTCCACGATTTGTGCCGTTACGAGGGCATCATCCCGGCCCTGGAATCGAGCCATGCCCTGGCCTATGCCGCCAAGCTGGCACCGACCCTGGCCCGGGACAAGATCCTGCTCGTCAACCTTTCCGGCCGCGGCGACAAGGACATCAATACCGTCGCCCAGCTGGCCGGCATCAGCCTCTGACCATGTCGCGCATAGCCCAGAAGTTTGCCGAACTCAAGGCGCAAGGCCGCAAGGCCTTGATCCCCTTCATCACCGCGGGCGACCCCGAGCCGGGGTTGACCGTGCCCCTGATGCACGCCCTGGTTGAAGGTGGGGCCGACATCATTGAACTCGGTGTGCCGTTTTCCGACCCGATGGCCGATGGCCCGACCATCCAGCGCAGTTCCGAGCGTGCCCTGGCGCACAAGGTGCGGCTGCGCGATGTGATTGCCATGGTTGCCCGGTTTCGCCAGACCAATGCCGGCACGCCGGTGGTGCTGATGGGATATGCCAACCCGATCGAGGCCATGGGCTACGAGCTGTTCTGCCGCGAGGCCCGGGCCGCCGGGGTCGATGGCGTACTCACCGTGGACTATCCGCCGGAGGAGGCGGATGCCTTCACCGCCAGGCTGGCCGAGCACGAACTCGACCCGATCTTCCTGTTTTCGCCCACGACGCCGGAGTCCCGGCTCGATGCCATCGCCCGCCAGGCACGTGGCTTTGTCTATTACGTCTCGCTCAAGGGCGTGACCGGGGCCGGCCACCTGGACCTGGCCGAGGTGGCGGCCAAGTTGCCGCGCATCCGGGCCCATTGCAATCTGCCGGTTGGTGTCGGTTTCGGCATCCGCGATGCCGAAACCGCGGCCCGGGTGGCTGAACTGGCCGACGCCGTGGTGATTGGCAGCCGCATCGTGCAGGAGATCGAACAGTCGCCGCGCGAGCGGGTGAGCGACAACGTCAAGCAATTCGTCGCCAGCGTACGCGCTGCATTGGACAAGAGACAAGCCGAGGTACCGTCATGAGCTGGTTCCAGAAGATCATCCCGCCCAAGATCAAGCGCCGTGCCGAATCGCGCAAGGTGGTGCCCGAGGGCCTGTGGAGCAAGTGCCCGAGTTGCGAGGCGGTGCTCTATACCGCCGATCTCGACAACAATATGCAGGTCTGCCCCAAGTGCGGCCATCACAACCGGATTGGCGCGCGCCAGCGCCTGGCCCTGTTCTTCGACGAGGATACCGGCAGCGAGATCGCCGGCAACGTGTTGCCGGTCGACACCCTCAAGTTCAAGGACAGCAAGAAATACGCCGACCGCCTGGAAGAGGCGACCAAGGAGACCAAGGAAACCGATGCCCTGGTGGTGATGGAGGGCAAGGTCGAGAACTTGCCCATGGTGGCGGCGGCCTTCGAGTTTCGCTTCATGGGCGGTTCCATGGGCTCGGTGGTGGGCGAGCGCTTCGTGCGCGGGGTGGATGCCGCGATCAAGGGCAAGCGGCCCTTCGTCTGTTTCTCGGCCAGCGGCGGCGCCCGCATGCAGGAGGGCTTGCTCTCGCTGATGCAGATGGCCAAGACCAGCGCGGCGCTGACCCAGCTCTCCGCCCATCGCCTGCCGTTCATTTCGGTGCTGACCGATCCCACCATGGGCGGGGTTTCCGCCAGTTTTGCCACCCTAGGCGACGTCATCATCGCCGAGCCCAATGCCCTGATCGGGTTTGCCGGCCCGCGCGTGATCGAGCAGACCGTGCGCGAAAAACTGCCGGAAGGCTTTCAGCGCGCCGAGTTCCTGCTCGAGCACGGGGCCATCGACCTCATCGTCGATCGTCGCGAGTTGCGCAAGACCATCGTTCGGCTGTGCACGGCGATGCTGCGAAAACCGGCGCCCAAGATCAGCTGATCCGAACCGCCCCCCTTGAGCCTGCCCAATACGCTGCCCGAGTGGTTGGCGCTGCTCGAAACCCGCCACCCCAAAACCATCGATCTTGGACTCGAGCGCGCCGAGGCGGTGCGGGCCCGCCTGGGTCTTGTGCCGGGCTGCCCGGTCATCAGCGTCGCCGGCACCAATGGCAAAGGCTCGGTCTGCGCCTATCTCGAGGCCATGTTGAGCGCGGCCGGCTACCGGGTTGGCTGCTACACCTCGCCCCATCTCTTGCGCTACAACGAGCGCGTGCGCATCGACCGGCAGCCGGCCGCTGACATTGACCTGGTGGCGGCCTTCAAGGCCGTGGAGCAGGCGCGCAAGGACACCTCGCTGACCTATTTCGAGCAGGGTACCCTGGCCGCGGTCTGGCTGTTCCAGCAGAAAAAGGTCGAGGTCATGGTGCTGGAGGTGGGCATGGGCGGCCGGCTCGATGCGGTCAATCTCTGGGATGCCGACTGCGCCGTGATCACGGCCATCGATCTGGATCATCAGGCGTATCTGGGGCCCGACCGCGAAAGCATCGGCTTCGAGAAGGCCGGCATCCTGCGCTCCGGCCGGCCCGCCGTGTGCGGCGACCCGAACCCGCCGCAACGCCTGCTCAATCATGCCGCGCGTCTGGGAGTGCCCCTCCTGCGCCTGGGGCACGAGATTGAGCACGAGCGAAATGCCGAGCATTGGCGCTGCCGGGTTGGCGAGACCCACTACCCGGCGTTGCCGTTTCCGGCCATGCCGGGCAGGCACCAGTTCGACAATGCCGCGGCGGCCATCGCGGCCCTGACCTGCCTGCACGAGCGTCTGCCGGTCGACGTTGCGGCCATGCGTCAGGGCCTGGCCCAGGCCCGGCAGCCCGGCCGTTTTCAGCAGATCGGCGCACGGCCGCGGCGCCTGCTCGATGTCGCGCACAATCCCCAGTCCGCCCGCAGCCTGGCCGCCAACCTGAGGGATCTGCCCGAGCCGGGCAGGGTGCATGGCGTATGCGCCATGCTCGCCGACAAGGACATCGCCGCGGTGGTGGACGAATTGCGCGAGGTGATCGGGCATTGGCACATCGCCGGGCTGGCCGTGCCGCGCGGCGCCGACGCCGACACCCTGGGTCGGGTGCTGCAGGCGGCGGGACTTGCCTACACGCAGCATGCCGATCCCGCCGCCGCCTGGCGCGCCGCCTGTGAAGCAGCGGGGCCGGCTGATACAATTGTCGCCTTCGGTTCCTTCTACACCGTTGCCGAGATCATGGCCCTGCCCGAGGATTTGCGCTGATGAGTTCCAGTCCCCCGTCCCCCGAAGAACTCGAGCTGCGCCGTCGCGCCCGCCGGCGCCTGATCGGGGCCGTCGCCCTCGCCCTGATCACCATCCTGGTCCTGCCCATGCTGTTCGAACCCGAGCCCAAGCCGCTTGGCAACGAGGTCGATATCCGCATTCCCGGTCAGGACACGCCGTTCGAGCCAACGGTCGAGCCAGCGGTCGCGCCGCTCCCGGCCGGCGAGCCGAGCGTGCCACCCCCGTCCCCCGCGACACCCCCGGTCGAGCCGGCGCAGGCAGCCCCAACGGAGCCGCCTGCGCCAGCGGCGCCCGCTGCGGCAAGCAAACCGGAACCGGCCAAGACCGAGAGCAAGCCGACCCGGCGGGACGAGGCCCGGCAGGATGAGGCCAAGCCGGCGGGCAAGGCGGGCTATTACGTGCAGCTTGGCGTCTTCGCCAATGAACAGAACGCCAGGCAGCTGGTGGAAAAGCTGGGCAGGGAAGGGTTCAAGGCCAAGATCGTCAATAGCTCGGGTCAGAGCCGGGTGCGGCTGGGGCCTTATGCCGACAGGCAGCAGGCGCAGGAGGTGCAGACTAAACTGAAGGCGAAAGGCTTCACCCCGGTTTTGGTTGCGCCATGACGGTAATCGACCTGATCGCCCTGGCGATCGTCGCCTTGTCTTGTGTCATGGGCCTGATGCGCGGCTTTGTGCGCGAGGCGATGTCGCTGGCGGGCTGGCTTCTGGCCTTTTATGGCGCGCGCAGCTTTGCACCCGAGGTCGGCGCCTGGTTGCCGGGCATCGAGGATGCCAGCCTGCGCTATGGCGCGGCGCTGGTGCTGATCTTCGTGACCGTGCTGCTGGCGGCCAGCCTGCTCGCGCTGCTCATGCGCGGCATGGTCAACCTGGCCGGGCTGGGCGCCTACGACAAAATGGTGGGCGCGGCCTTCGGCGCGCTGCGTGCCGTGCTGATTCTGCTCGTGCTGAGCGTGGTGGCGGGTTTGAGCGCCCTGCCCAAGACCCAGGCCTGGCAGGCGTCCTGGAGCCACACCTGGCTGGAGTCGGCCGTGCTGTCTTTGAAACCGTGGTTGCCGCAGGAGTTGGCGGTGCTGATTCAGTTCCAGTAGGAGTTTGCCATGTGCGGGATCATCGGGGTCGTGTCCCACCAACCCGTAAACCAGTTGCTGTACGACGGCTTGCAGTTGCTCCAGCACCGCGGCCAGGATGCGGCCGGCATCGTCACCGTCGACGGCAACATGTTTCACATGCACAAGAACAGCGGCATGGTGCGCGATGTCTTCCGCACCCGGGACATGCGCAACCTGATCGGCAATGCCGGCATCGCCCATGTGCGCTATCCGACCGCGGGCAGCGCCAACAGCTCGGCCGAGTCGCAACCGTTTTATGTCAATTCGCCGTTCGGCATCGTGCTCGGCCACAACGGCAATCTGACCAACACCGAACAGTTGCAGGAAGAGCTGTTCCGGCAGGATCTGCGCCACGTCAATACCGGCTCCGATTCCGAGGTGCTGCTCAACGTCCTGGCGCATGAACTGAACGCGGCGGTCAAGGATCACCGGCTCTCGGCGGAGGCGGTGTTTGCTGCCGTGTCGAATGTCCATCGGCGTTGCCGCGGTGCCTATGCCGTGGTCGCCATGATCGCCGGCTTCGGCCTTTTGGCCTTCCGCGACCCGCACGGCATCCGGCCGCTGATCTTCGGCAAGCAGGAGACCGAAGCCGGGACCGAGTGGCTGGTCGCCTCCGAGAGTGTCGCCCTCGACGCCTTGGGCTTCAGCGTGGTGCGCGATGTCGAGCCGGGCGAGGCCATCCTGATCACCCTGGATGGGCAGTTCAGCCAGTGCAGATGCATTGAGCAGCCTCACTTCACCCCCTGTATCTTCGAGTACGTCTATTTCGCCCGGCCCGATTCGGTGATCGACGGCATCTCGGTCTACGAAAGCCGGCTGCGCATGGGCGAGCGCCTGGCCGAGAAGATCAAGCGCCAGTTCAGCCACCTCGACATCGATGTGGTGATTCCGATCCCCGACACCAGTCGGCCCAGCGCTCTCCAGCTGGCCAACCGTTTGGGCATCGACTACCGGGAAGGCTTTATCAAGAACCGCTATATCGGGCGCACCTTCATCATGCCCGGCCAAAGCGTGCGCAAGAAGTCGGTGCGCCAGAAGCTCAACGCCATGGCCATGGAGTTCAAGGGCAAGAATGTCCTGTTGGTGGACGATTCCATCGTGCGCGGCACCACCAGCCGCGAGATCATCCAGATGGCGCGCGATGCCGGTGCCAAGGCGGTCTACTTCGCCTCGGCCAGTCCGCCGGTGCGCTTCCCCAACGTCTATGGTATCGACATGCCGACCCGGGCCGAACTGCTCGCCACTGGCCGCAGCGATGAGGAGATCGCGCGCGAGATCGGGGCCGATGCCGTGATCTACCAGGACCTGCCCGATCTGATCGCCGCCGTGCAGCAGCTCAATCCCAAGATCACCCAGTTCGATGCCTCCTGCTTCGACGGCAACTACGTCACGGGCGATATCACCGAAGAGTACCTGGCGCGGCTGGAGGCCCAGCGCAGCGGGGTGACGCCGACGGTCGCTTCGCCGCCGACCCGGCAGATGCACCTGAACCTGAATGCCGCCTGAGCGTTGACACAGCCTTGGAGCCGGAGTAGTTTGGGCTGAGCGCCGATTTGAGCAACAGCTTGCGGGCGCGTTACAAATGCCGCTAAAGCGTGGGAAAACCCGTTTTGGCAGCGCAAGCGCAAAACGGGTTTTTGGTTTTCGGGGATTGCCATGAGCGACGATTACGAACTTGAAACGCTGGCCGTGCGGGCCGGCACCGTGCGCAGCCAGTTCAACGAACACTCCGAGGCGATGTTCCTGACCTCCAGCTTCGTGTTCGAGAGCGCGGCCCAGGCGGCGGCGCGCTTCTCCGGGGCCGAGCCGGGCAACATCTATGCCCGCTTCACCAACCCCACGGTCACCATGTTCGAGCAGCGTCTGGCCGCGCTCGAAGGCGCCGAGCGCTGCGTCGCCTTCGCCTCCGGCATGGCCGCCATCCTCGGCAGCGTCATGGGCCTGATGCGGGCGGGCGAGCACATCGTCGCCTCGCGCTCCATCTTCGGTTCCACCGTGCAGCTGTTCTCCAACATCCTCGGCCGCTTCGGCATCGAGACCAGCTACGTCTCGCCGACCGATCCCGAGGAATGGCGCCGTGCGGTCCAACCGAACACCCGGCTGTTCTTCGTCGAGTCGCCGTCCAACCCGCTGACCGAGGTGAGCGACATCGCCGCCCTGGCCCGGATCGCCCACGAATCCGGTGCCTGGCTCGCGGTGGACAACTGCTTCTGCTCACCCGCCCTGCAGCAGCCCCTGAAGCTGGGCGCCGACATCATCATCCATTCGGCCACCAAGTATCTCGACGGCCAGGGTCGGGTGCTGGGCGGCGCGGTGCTGGGCAAAAAGGAACTGATGGAAGGCGTCTACACCTTCCTGCGCACGGCCGGCCCCACCTTGTCCGCCTTCAACGCCTGGGTGCTGCTCAAGGGCCTGGAGACCCTGAACCTGCGCATGGACGCCCATTCGCGCCATGCCCTGGAACTGGCGAGCTGGCTGGAGGCGCACCCCAAGGTCTCCCGCGTGTTGTATCCGGGCCTGCCGTCGCACCCGCAGCATGCGCTGGCGATGAAACAGCAGAAAACCGGCGGCGGCATCGTCGCCTTCGAGGTGGTCGGCGGCAAGGAGGGTGCCTGGCAGGTGATCGATTCGACCCGGCTCATGTCGATCACGGCCAACCTGGGCGATGCCAAGACCACCATCACCCACCCGGCCAGCACCACGCACAGCCGGATGACACCGGAGCAGCGTGCCGCCGCCGGCATCGGCGACGGCCTGATCCGCATCGCGGTCGGCCTGGAGGCGGTGAGCGACCTCAAGGCCGACCTTGCACGCGGGCTGGATCGCCTGTGAGATTGCCCTGGTTGCTGTTGTTGCTGCCGGGACTGGCCTTCGCCCGGCAGGCGACCGAGATCCGGTTCGAGGACACCGAGCCGGGCGAGGCCCCCTACCTCAGCCGGGTGCTGATCCTGGGCGACAAGCTGCGGCTGGACTACGGGCAGGACACTGACAACTACAGCCTCTACGACCAACGCACGCAGCGGCTTTATGTGGTGAGCCACGAGGTCGAGCGCATCATCGAGATCCCGGCCGGCAAGGCCCGGCTCAGCCTGCCGCAAGGCTGGCAGCTGACGCTGAGCAGGCAGGCCGCGGGTGCCGAGCAACATGTCCAGGTTCGGCTGAACGACAGGCAATGTGTGGAGATTCGGGCGGTGCCGGGCCTGCTGCCCGAGGCGAGCCGCCTGCTCGGCAAGCTGCGCCGGGCCCTGGCGGCCAGCCAGGCCGCGGCCTGGAAGGCCACGCCGGCGGAGCTGCGCGATCCATGTTTCCTCGCGCTCGACGTCGTGCGTGCCGGCATCGAGTACGACTATGGCCTGCCGCTGTCACTGCAATATGGCGATGGCCGCAGCCGCATTTACCGCAGCCACGCCGAGCGCGAGGTAACCGACGCGTTGTTCGCGCTGCCGGGAAAGTATCAGCGCTTCAGATTGCCGGCGCCGCGTTGATCGTCAGCCAGGGTCACGCCATTACGCCAGGCTGAAGGCCTTGCAGCCCTCGGCGTCACAGCGTAGATAGCCGCCGCCCTCATACCAATCCGGCAGGACCCAGCGCTCGCACGCGTGACCGTCGATTTCATGCACATGCCGGGCCGGTCGATGGGTGTGGCCGTGGATCAGGCGCGGATAGCCGTGCTCGCGCAAAGCGGCGGCGACCGCCGCCGGGTTCACGTCCATGATCGCCATTGCCTTGGCCGCCTTTTCCCGCTCGCTTTGCGCCCGCAGTTGGCGGGCCATGTCGCGCCGCTCAGCCAGCGGCTTGGCCAGAAACCCGGCCTGCCAGGCCGGCTCCCGCACCTGACGGCGAAAGGCCTGGTAGGTCACATCGTCGGTGCACAAGGCATCGCCATGGGCGAGCAGGGTGGGGGTGCCGTAAAGGTCGATCAGGCTGGGGTCGGCCAGCAGCGTCGCCCCGCTGGCCTGGCAGAAGCCCTCACCCAGCAGAAAGTCGCGGTTGCCATGCATGAGGTAGAGCCGCACGCCGCGCTGAGTGAGTTGCCTGAGCCCGGCCGCGATCGCGGCAGGGAAGGGCAGGGCGAGGTCATCGTCGCCGATCCAGGCCTCGAAGAAGTCGCCCAGGATATAGAGTGCCTGGGCCTGGGGTGCGGTTTCCTGCAAAAAATGCTGGAACAGGGCCACGGCCTGCGGCAGTTCGGGACTGAGGTGCAGGTCGGCGATGAACAGGCTGTGGCCGGTGGCCGGCATGGCGCCGCGGGTTTCAGCTGGCCGGGGCGTCTTCGATCAGCTCGGCGCGCTCGATGATCACCGGCTCGACCGGCACGTCCTGATGGCCGGCACGGCTGCCGGTGGGCACCTTCTTGATCCGGTCGACCACATCGCGCCCCTCCACCACCCGCCCGAACACGCAATAGCCATAGCCGCGCGGCGAGGGCTCGGTGAAGTCGAGGAAGCCGTTGTCGCTGACGTTGATGAAGAACTGGGCGGTGGCCGAGTGGGGGTTGGGGGTGCGGGCCATGGCGATGGTGTAGGCCGCATTCTTCAGGCCGTTGTGGGCCTCGTTCTGGATCGGGGCGCGGGTTTCCTTCTGCTCCATGTCGGGGGTGAAGCCGCCGCCCTGGATCATGAAGCCGTCGATCACGCGATGGAAGATGGTGTTGTCGTAAAAACCGTCGCGCACGTATTGCAGGAAGTTGGCGACGGTGTCCGGCGCCTTGGCGGGGTCGAGTTCAAGGCTGATGGTGCCGAAATTGGTGTGCAGTTTGACCATGGTGGGGTTCCCGAAAAGAGAGGTGGAATGGAAAGCGCAGATCAGCGCGCCAGGCCGGCCACGCGCTTGTCGCTATCGATGGCCTTTTCCAGCACGATGCGCCAATCGCCGGCTTCCTGCCGAAGGTAGAGGCGCTTGCGCGTGGCATCGCTCAGCTTGTCGCTGGCGTAGTCCTGCTGGAAGCTGGCGACCGCCATTTGGTCGCCGCCATAGAGATAGAGGCTGGTTTCCGACAGGGCGACCCGGATCCAGCTTTTGTCCAGGATGTTGCGCCGCTTGGCATCGGCCCAGCCACGGCCCTGACCCTGCAGGAAACTGGCGGCATAGTGCTGCAGGAAGGCTTCGGGATCGCGGTTTTCCCAGTCGCTTCTCCACTGCACCAGTTTATCGAGCAGTTTCTGGCGTTGTTCGGTCCAGGCCTCGCGCTCGAGCCACTCCACGCGATCGGTGATGACGAAGGGCGTGCCCGGCTTCACCCACTGGCCGAGTTCGGTCAGATCGGGATTGGTCAGTACCAGGCAGCCATCACTGGCGCGGGGGGCGCGGTTATAGGTGTCGGGTGGGGTGCCGTGCAGCCAGATGCCGTGGCCACCCCGGCCCTGGGCCTGATCCCATTCGTTCGGATAGTTGATCGGGAAGGCGCCGCTGCCATAGAAGTCGGATAGCTTGTTGCGCGGCATCTGGCTGGTGATGGTGTAGACGCCAAGCGGCGTGCGTTTGTCGCCCTCGATCCGCTTGTCGGTGCCATTGCGCCCGATGGTGAGGTAATAGTCACGCAGGAGACGCGGCTCGCCCTGAACGTTCTCGAACAGATACAGCCGGGCCCGGCTGGTGTCCGCCAGCAGGATGTACTTGTCGGCCGGCGCCAGCTGCAGCAGGTTTCTGGGCAGCAGGTTGGGGTTGGGCTGGTCGAGATAGCTCAAGAGGCGCAGACGCGCTTCTTCGCGCAGATCGGACAGCGACTGTTCCGCACCCTTGCTCGGCACGGCGCCCAGGGTGGGCAGCGGCCGGGCCCGGGCCAGCAGCAGGTCGCCCTTGATCAGGTGGGCCAATCTGAAATCCGGACGCAGGGCGATGACCCGCTCCACCTCCTGCAAGGCCTCGTCCAGCCGGCTGGCGCGAACGGCGTCCAGGGTTTTGGCGATCAAGGCATCCGGTGAAGGCAGATAGCGCTTGCTGTCGAGCGCGGCCAACTGCAGGGGTGGCTGCTCTGCAGCCACCGGGGCGGTCAGCACAGCCGCCAGGCACAGGATCAAAAGCGCTCTTAGCATGCTTGGAATTCGCCGAATCAACGCTCTTCGGTGATTTTCCAGGTTCCCCCTTGTTTTTCAAGGGTAATCCGCTTGGTGGAGCTGCTTTTGAACAGATTGGACTCGTACTGTTGGCGGAAGGTCACAAACACCTGCCTGCCCTTCACCTGGATGTTGAGCTTGCTCAGCTCGACCTTGATGTATTCCGGCCGCGTCACCCGGAGGCGACGCTCCTCGGCCCACTCGGCACGGCTCTTGTTGCCGGGCACTTTGAAATTGTCGGCGTAGAACCCGAGGTAGGCGTCGGCGTCGCGCCGGCTCCAGGCCTCGGCCCAGGCTTTGAGCAGTTTCTCGGCAGCCTGCTTGGGGTCGGCCGGCAGGTTGAGCGGCTTGGCCGGCTTGGGCGGGGTCTTGACGTCGCCGGCCGTGGCGGCGGCCGCAGCCTCTGGTTTCTCGGCGGCCGGGGCCGGCTCGGTCGGTTTGTCAGCGGCGGCCATTTGCGCCGGCTTGTCGCGCAGGGTTGGCGCAGGCATCGGCGGGGTCGGCTCGGTGGTGAGCGGCGCGGTTTTGGCGACGGCGGCCTTGGCCGGGGTCTTGGGTTTGCTGCCGCCGGCCTGGGCGGTGGGGCCGAACAGATCCCGGATCAAGGCGAGCTTGGTCTGGGCCGAGAGGTTGCCCTTGTCCAGCTGCAGGGCCTTGTCATAAGAGAGCGAGGCCATCTTGGCATAGATGTCGCCCAGGTTCTCATGCGCCGTGGCATAACTTGGATGGGTGCGAATCGCCATTTCCAGGCTGTTGCGTGCCTTGTCGTACTGGCCCTGGGCGGCATAGAGCACGGCCAGGTTGTTGTAGGGCTCGGGCAGTTCCGGGTAATCCTCGGTCAGCTCGGTGAAGACCCGGATCGCTTCGGGAATGCGGTTGAGTTCGGTCAGCACGAGGCCTTTCAGGAAGCGGGCTTGTGCCTCTTTCGGGTGTGCGGTCAGATAGGCGTTCACCTTCTCCAGGGCAGCCGGATATTTGCCTTGTTTGAACAGCTGATTGGCATCCTGCAGGGAGGCGGTGGCGGCCAGGGCGACGCTGCAGAAGAGGGCGCCAAGGCTGAGTGCGAGAATTCGAGACAGGGTCATTGTGCTATACTTTGCGCCGTTTTCGCGGGATTTGACCGCGCAATTTTAGCAGTCAACCGGAAATTAGCACACCGCCTGCGCCTCCCCGATCGATCCGCCCGAATTAGGCATGACCCGCCCCCTACCTCCCGCCCAAAACTTCATCCGCAGCATCATCGACAACGATCTGGCCACGGGCAAGCATACGACCGTCGTGACCCGTTTTCCGCCCGAGCCCAACGGCTATCTGCACATCGGTCACGCCAAGTCGATCTGCCTGAACTTCGGCCTGGCCGAGGATTACCGGGGCCAATGCAATCTGCGCTTCGACGACACCAACCCGGAGAAGGAGAGCGAGGAATACGCCCGCGCCATCCAGGAAGACGTGCAGTGGCTGGGCTTTCAGTGGGCCGGCGAGGTGCGCTGGGCCTCGGACTATTTCGAGCAGCTCTATGACTACGCCATCGAGCTGATCAAGAAGGGCCTCGCTTACGTCGACGACCTGACAGCCGAGGAGATGCGTGAATACCGCGGCACGCTCACCGAGCCGGGCCGCAACAGCCCCTGGCGCGAGCGCAGCATCGAGGAGAACCTGGACCTCTTCGCCCGCATGCGCGCCGGCGAGTTCCCCGACGGGGCCAAGACCCTGCGGCTCAAGATCGACATGGCTTCGCCCAACATCAACCTGCGCGACCCGGTGATCTACCGCATCCGCCGGGCGCACCACATCCGCACCGGCGACAAGTGGGTGATCTACCCCATGTACGACTACACCCACTGCATCTCCGATGCGCTGGAAGGCATCACCCATTCGCTCTGCACCCTGGAATTCGAAGACCACCGCCCGCTCTACGACTGGGTGCTGGACCACGTCTCGGTGCCCTGCCACCCGCAGCAGATCGAGTTCTCCCGGCTGGAGCTGCACTACACCGTCACCAGCAAAAGAAAGCTCCTGCAACTGGTGAGCCAGGGTCATGTTGCCGGCTGGGACGATCCGCGCATGCCCACCATCCACGGCATGCGCCGGCGCGGCTATACGCCCGAGGGCATCCGCGAGTTCGCCCGGCGCATCGGCATCTCCAAGAGCGAGAACGTGGTCGACCTGGCCGTGCTGGAAGGCTGCATGCGCGAAGACCTGGAAGGCCGCGCCCCGCGCGTCATGGCCGTCATCCGCCCGCTGAAGGTCACACTGACCAATTTCCAGGCGGGTGTGACCGCCAGCCGTTCGGCCGGCTTTCACCCCAACCACCCGGAATTCGGCGAACGCGAGGTGCCCATCGCCAAAACCATCTGGATCGAGCAGGACGACTTCGCCGAGGTGCCGCCCGCCGGCTGGCAGCGCCTGACCCTGGGCGGTGAGGTGCGCCTGCGCTATTCCTATGTCATCAAGTGCGAGGAGGTGGTGAAGGACGCGGCCGGCACTATCGTCGAGCTGCGCTGCGCCATCGACCACGACACCCTGGGCAAGAATCCGCAGGGCCGCAAGGTGAAAGGCGTCATCCACTGGGTCTCGGCCGAACACGCCGTGCCCATCGAGGTGCGCCTGTACGACCGCCTGTTCACCGACCCCGAGCCGGACGGCCACAAGGACCGCGACTTCCTCGAATTCATCAACCCGCACTCGCTGGAAACCGTGCAGGCCTGGGCCGAACCCGTCGTGCGCGAGGCTGCGCCCGAGCAGCGCTACCAGTTCGAGCGCCTGGGTTACTTCTGCGCCGACCGCTTCGACCACCAGCCGGGCAGGCCGGTGTTCAACCGCACGGTGACGCTGAAGGATTCCTGGGCGAAAGAGCAGGGGTAAGCGCCCTCGGTGTTACCAAAGGAAAGGCCCGCAGATGCGGGCCTTTTTCGTTTCTTCAGAATTTGTAGGGCGGATTAGCGCAGCATAATCTGCCGCATGCCTACATCCGGCGCTATACGCTTAACTGTTGTGGCCTACGAGTTCTGCCGAAGCGGACAGTTAAGCCGTTAATCAAGCTGCGCCGCTCTTTTGCGCGAGTATATCCGCATATTTTTCGCGATGCAGATGGTCTGCTACTCTGCCTGCTCCGCAATCAATTCCAGCGGTTCTTCCCCATAGTGTTCCCGCTTCGCCGCGCCCAGGCCCGATATCTCGGCCAGGGCGGCCTCGTCTTCCGGCCGCAGGATCTTGTCGTGCAGGATGACGTAGGCGGGCACGCCTAACGGCCCGCTCCATACATCCTCGGATCGAACCGGAAATCCCGAACGACCGATAAGGCGACCTCGGCATAACGCGGGTGCAGCGGGTTGATCAGCGCATTCCGGCTCTCGGGTACGATGACGGAGGGCACCAGCAGCGCTAGTTCCGCGGCCTTGGCCAGCCATTGGCTGCCGAAGTCCTGGGCGGCATCGGAGGTGGGCAGGTCGTTCCAGCCGGCGGGCAGTTCGGCTGGCTCGACCCGGCGGCTCAGGCCGGGGGCATCCGGCACGTCCACGGCGACCAGCACAAGGTCGGCGGGCGCGATGCCGGCGGTGTGCACGAATTTTTCCAGCGAGGCGAGTTCGATGGTTTCGGCCGCGTAGAGCACGCCGTAACCTGGCTTGTTCCAGCGGCCGCCAACGAGGCGATTGCCCTCGCAGCCCTTGTCGAGGGCGTAACGCTTGTTTGCGATGCGCCAGTAGCGCTTCACACCACCCCGCCCTGGGCGATGGCGACGAGGATGCGGCGGACGGCGTTGGCCCCGATTTCGGTATCCAGCAGGTCGAGCGGCGGCGTGTCGCCCAGGGCGTGGTTGGGCCGCAGCATCCAATCTTTGGCCGGGTCGGCACCGCCGAAGACGTCGATGGCCTCGCGGGTGACGATGGCCACCCGATGGATCCGCTCGGAAGCGGCGGGGTCGAGCGGCTTGCCCTGGGTCTGGTAGCGATGGGCCGTGCTGCCGGCCACGCCAATGATCTGGAGCACCCGTTTTTCCGGGATGCTGAAAAACATGCCGGCATGTTTGACCAGCTCGGCTGGGTAACCTTTGCGCACGCGCTTGATCAGCAGCTCGCCGGTCGTCGGTTCTTTAGCGATGAAGGCGGCGAAGCGGGCGGCGGAGGCCTTGACGGCGGGGGCCTTGCCGGTCGCGCTGGCTTTCTTGGTTGCGGTCTTGGGTTTTGTTGCGGTGGCGGTGCTCATGGCGGCCTCGCGTTGTTGCCAAATGAGTTTTAATGATATGCCATTTGGGAGAGGTTGGCCAACCCGGTTTGTTTCAGATGGGGCGCTGAAAAAACCTGTTTCGTCATTGCGAGCGAAACCAGACTTTAGCCGCGAGCGTGGCGTGGCGGGAAGCAATCCAGTTTTTCGGTTTTGTAGGGTTTTATGGATCGCCACGGCGCTTCGCGCCTCGCGATGACAGCGCTATGTCGGGTGCCTGCTACTCCGCCCATTCCGCGATCAGCTCCAGCAGTTCCGCCCCGTAGTGCTCCCGCTTCGCCGCGCCCAGGCCTGAGATCTCGGCCAGGGCGGCCGCGTCGTCCGGGCGCAGGCTGGCGAGCTGGCGCAAAGTCTTGTCGTGCAGGATGACATAGGCGGGCACGCCTTGCTCGCGGGCCTTGGTGAGGCGCCAGGCGCGCAGCGCCTCGAACAGCGGCTGGTCTTTGCTGAGCAGGCCCTCGACGGTTTTGTCCCTGGCGCGGGCGGCCTTGGCTTTGGTCTTGTGCGGCCGGCGCAGCTGCACGCCCTGTTCGCCCTTGAGCACGGGCCTGGCTGCCTCGGTGAGCTTGAGCGCGCCGTATTCGGCCAGGTTGACCTGCATCAGGCCGGCCGCGACCAGTTGCCGGAAGATGCCGCGCCACTCGGCCTCGCTGTGTTCGCTGCCAACGCCGAAGGTGGGCAACTGATCGTGGCCGAAGGTCTTCACCTTGTCGGTGGGCTTGCCCAGCAGCACGTCGATCAGGTGGGCAGCGCCGAAGCGCTGGCCGGTGCGCCAGGCGGCGGACAGGGCCTTTTGCGCGGCAACGCTGCCGTCGAACAGCTCGGGCGGGTCAAGGCAGACATCGCAGTTGCCGCAGGGCGCGCTTTGCTCGCCGAAGTAGTCGAGCAACACCATGCGCCGGCAACGCGGAGCCTCGCAATAGGCCAGTAGCGCATTGAGCTTTTGCGCCTCCAGTCGTTTCCTCTCCGGCGGCGCCTCGGATTCGTCGATGCGGGCGCGCTGCAGGGCGATGTCCGCAAGGCCGTAGGCCATCCAGGCCTCGGCCGGCTCGCCGTCGCGCCCGGCCCGGCCGGTCTCCTGGTAATAGGCCTCGATGCTCTTGGGCAGGTCGAGGTGGGCGACGAAGCGCACGTCGGGCTTGTCGATGCCCATGCCGAAGGCAATGGTCGCCACCATGACCACGGCCTCGTCGCGCTGGAAGCGGCGCTGGTGCTCGGCCCGCGTCTCGGCCTCCAGCCCGGCGTGGTAGGGCAGGGCGTTGAAACCCTCGCGCTGCAACCATTCGGCGGTCTCTTCCACCTTCTTGCGCGACAGGCAGTAGACGATGCCGGCCTCGTTCCTGTGTTCGGCCAGAAAGCCCAGCAGCTGCCGGCGCGGGTTGTCCTTCTCGACCACGGTGTAGCGGATGTTGGGCCGATCGAAGCTGGACAGGAACACCCGCGCCCCGGTCAGGCCGAGGCGGCTGGCCATCTCCTGGCGCGTGGCCGCGTCGGCGGTGGCGGTCAGCGCGATGCGCGGCACCCGGGGATGGCGTTCGTGCAGGGTGGACAGTTGCAGGTATTCCGGCCGGAAGTCGTGGCCCCATTGCGAGACGCAGTGGGCCTCGTCGATGGCGAACAGGGCGAGGCCGGGGCCGGCCTCCAGGTCGCCCAGCAGCCTGAGAAAACGCTCGGTGACCAGGCGCTCGGGCGCGACATAGAGCAGTTTCACCTCGCCGGCGCGGGCGGCCTGTTCGATCGCGCGGGCGCTCTGGGCGTCGAGGCTGGAATTGAGGAAGGCGGCAGCCACGCCGTTCTGCCTGAGGGCGTCGACCTGGTCCTGCATCAGTGCGATCAGGGGCGAGACCACGATACCGACGCCGGGCCGGAGCAGGGCGGGGATCTGGTAACACAGCGACTTGCCGCCGCCGGTGGGCATGAGCACCAGGGCATCGTTGCCCTGACGGACGTGGTCGATGATGGCCTGCTGGCTGCCGCGGAATTGCTCATAGCCGAAGATGCGGCGCAGGAGTTCGAGGGCGGGGGTATCGGGGGCGGTCATGGCCGGCCATTATCGCATTGGGGCCGGCTGCCCGGCTTCCGGTAAAATCTCCGCTTTCCGAACCCTGGCCCGGCCTCGTTCCATGCTCAAGCTCTACAACTCCCTCGCCCGCGAAAAACAGGAATTCGTGCCCATCGAACCGGGAAAGGTGCGCATGTATGTCTGCGGCATGACGGTGTACGACTATTGCCACCTGGGCCATGCCCGGGTGCTGGTGGTGTTCGACATGATCGTGCGCTGGCTGCGGGCCTTAGGCTTCCAGGTCACGTATGTACGCAACATCACCGACATCGACGACAAGATCATCAAGCGGGCCAATGAGAACGGCGAACCCTACACCCAGCTGACCCAGCGCTTCATCGACGCCATGCACGCGGACAGCGCGGCCCTCGGGGTCGCGCCGCCGGACCATGAGCCGCGTGCGACCGAGTATGTCGGCAAGATGCTCGACATGATCCAGGCCCTGATCGAGCGTGGCTTCGCCTACCCGGCGGCCAACGGCGACGTTTATTACGCCGTGGGCAAGTTTGCGCATTACGGCCAGCTCTCGGGCAAGTCGCTGGAGGACCTGCGTGCCGGCGAGCGGGTGGAGGTGGACCCGAACAAGCGCGACCCCATGGACTTCGTGCTCTGGAAGGCGGCCAAGCCGGGCGAGCCGGCCTGGCCTTCGCCCTGGGGGCCGGGCCGGC
The DNA here is from genome assembly GCA_002339725.1 of Thiobacillus sp. UBA2597. Classification (GTDB taxonomy): domain Bacteria; phylum Pseudomonadota; class Gammaproteobacteria; order Burkholderiales; family Thiobacillaceae; genus Sulfuritortus. The sequence continues at coordinate 6,444 of DDKN01000087.1, read as the reverse complement.
CGGGCTGGCATATCGAGTGCTCGGCCATGGGCTCGGACCTCCTGGGCCCGCATTTCGACATCCACGGCGGCGGCCAGGACCTGCAGTTCCCGCACCACGAGAACGAGATCGCCCAGTCGGAGGGCGCGCACGGCTGCAAGTTCGTCAATTACTGGCTGCACAACGGCTTCGTCCGGGTGGACGACGAGAAGATGTCCAAGTCGTTGGGCAACTTCTTCACCATCCGCGAGGTGCTGGCCAAGTACGACCCCGAGGTGGTGCGCTTTTTCATCCTGCGCGCCCATTACCGCAGCCCGCTCAATTATTCCGACCAGCATCTGGACGACGCCAAGGCGGCGCTGACCCGGCTGTACACCGCACTTAGAGGCGCGGTGATTCCCTCACCCCTAACCCCTCTGCCGGAGGGAGAGGGGAATATAGATTGGCACGAGCCCTATGCCGCCGCCTTCAAGGCGGCAATGGACGACGACTTCAACACCCCCGAGGCGATCGCGGTGCTGTTCGACCTGGCGCTGGAGGTGAACAAGGGGCGCGACCCCAAGGCCGCCGGGCTGCTCAAGGCCTTGGGCGGGGTGCTGGGTCTGCTCCAGCGCGAGCCGGAGGATTTTTTGCAAGGTGGTGCCAGCGGCATGGGTGAATACAGTGCCGAACGCATCGAGGCCCTGATCCAAGAACGGCTGGCGGCGCGCAAGGCCAAGGACTTTGCCCGCTCGGACGCCATCCGCGCCGAATTGAAGGCGGCCGGCATCGTGCTGGAAGACGGTCCGCAGGGCACGACCTGGCGCCGCGCTTAACAGGATGTCGCGTAGCGACACCGAAGGCCCCTCTTTCGCAAGCGGGAGAGGGCAGGGGTGAGGAAATAATGGCTTACTACGCGGTCTACCTGGGCGCCGCCGGTTGGGACCATGCCGAATGGGTGGGCCCGTTCTATCCGGAAGAACTGCCGGCGGAATGGCGGTTGGCCTTCTACAACACCCAATACCGTTGTGTTTACCTGGAACGCGCTGCCTGGACGGACGTGGCGCCCGATATCTGGGCACAATGGGCCCAAGAGACGCAGGAGGACTTTCGCTTCGTCCTGGAAGCGTCCGCATCCAGTGGGAGAAACGCCGCGGTGGTTGAGGCCTTGGGCGGCCGCGCGGTGCTGGTCGATTCCGTGCAGGATGCCCGCTTGCTCTGGTTCGATGCGGCGACCGACTTGCGGGCCCTGGCCGACCGGCTGCGCAGCCAGTGGGGCCAGGGGCCGGTGTATCTGATCAGCCGGGATGCCGGGCTGGAGCGCCTGGCACAGGTGCGGACGATGCTCGATCTGATGGGGCTTTAGAATTGAGGAACTGCCTGAAATTGCTTAGAATTCGCGGCAAAACAAGGACAATCCGTGTCGGATAAGCTCGTTCAGGTCAAGGACCTTTCTTTCACCTATGGTGGCCGCATGGTGCTCAGGGGCATCAATCTGGAGGCCCATCGCGGCCAGGTGGTCGCCATCATGGGCAACTCGGGTTGCGGCAAGACCACCCTCATGCGCCTGATCGGCGGCCAGCTCAAGCCGACCCAGGGTCAGGTGCTGGTTGGCGGACAATCCGTGGGCGAATTGAGCTTCCATCAGCTGCATGGCCTGCGCCGGCGCATGGGCATGTTGTTCCAGTTCGGCGCCCTGTTCACCGACCTCTCGGTGTACGACAACGTGGCTTTCCCCCTGCGCGAGCATACCGACCTGCCGGAGGCCATGATCCGCGACCTGGTCCTGATGAAGCTGAATGCCGTGGGCCTGCGCGGTGGGCAACATTTGATGCCGGCCGAACTGTCGGGCGGCATGGCTCGCCGGGTGGCCCTGGCCCGGGCGATCGCGCTCGATCCCATGCTGGTGATGTACGACGAGCCCTTCGCCGGCCTGGATCCGATCTCGCTCGGCGTGATCGGCAATCTCATCCGACGCCTGACCGATACCCTGGGCATGACTTCCATCGTGGTCACCCACGACATCCAGGAATCACTCAGGATCGTCGACTACGTCTATTTCATCTCCGAGGGCGTGGTCGAGGCGGCCGGCACCCCGGCCGAGATCAAGGCATCCGAGCTGCCCTACGTGCACCAGTTCGTTCACGGCGAAATGGATGGCCCGGTGCCGTTCCATTATCCTTCGTCAACCTATCTTGCTGATCTGGGATTCGCGCAATGATTGAAGGCCTGGCCCATCTTTTGCGGCGCATGGGCGCCCGGGTGATCAACAGCATCTGGCGCCTGGGCATGGCCAGCCGCTTCCTGGCGCTGACCCTGATGTATTCCGGCACCAGCTTCCACCGCTTCCATCTGGTGATCAAGGAGATCTTCAATGCCGGGGTGCTGTCGCTGATCATCATCCTGGTCTCCGGCCTGTTCGTCGGCATGGTGCTCGGCCTGCAGGGTTACGAAACCCTGCAGACCTACGGTTCGGAGGAGGCGCTGGGCGTGCTGGTGGCGCTCTCCCTGGTGCGCGAGCTGGGTCCGGTGGTGGCGGCCCTGCTGTTCGCCAGCCGTGCCGGCTCGGCCATCACCGCCGAGATCGGCCTGATGAAGGCGACCGAGCAGCTCTCGGCCCTGGAAATGATGGCCCTGGACCCGATCGCCCGTGTGATCGCCCCCCGGTTCTGGGGTGCGGTGATCTCCATGCCGCTGCTGGCCGCGATGTTCTCGGCCATGGGGGTGTTCGGCGGCTACCTGGTCGGCGTGGTGTTGCTGGGGGTGGACGAGGGGGCTTTCTGGTCGCAGATGCAGGCGGCGGTCGATTTCCGCGAAGACATCGTCAACGGCGTGATCAAGAGCGCCGTATTCGGGGTGGCGGTCACCCTGATCGCGTTGTTCGAAGGCTACGACGCCCCACCCACGGCGGAAGGCGTATCCCGTGCCACGACGCGGACCGTGGTAACCTCCAGTTTGTCCATTCTGGCGCTGGATTTCGTTTTGACCTCGTTCATGTTCCGGGGGGAGTGAGTCAATCATGTCGATGAAGCGTTCCACGCTCGACCTTTGGGTGGGTGTGTTCGTCGCGGCCGGTCTGGCCTCGCTGCTGTTCCTTGCCTTCAAGGTGGGCAGCATGGGTAACTTCGACGCCCGATCCACCTACACGATCAAGGCCGAATTCGCCAATATCGGCGGCCTGAAGGTGCGGGCCCCGGTGAAGAGTGCCGGTGTCGTGGTCGGTCGGGTCGCGGATATCCAGTTCAACACCGAGACTTACGAGGCCGAGGTGCTGATGAAGATCGACAAGCGCTATCAGTTCCCCAAGGACAGCAGCGCGGCGATCATGACCTCGGGTCTTTTGGGCGAGCAGTACATCGCCCTGGAGGCGGGCGGCGATGACCAGATGCTGGCCGAGGGAGAAAGTCTCAAGATCACCCAGGGCGCTGTGGTGCTGGAAAACCTGATCGGCCAGTTCCTCTATAGCAAGGCCGAGGAGGGGAAGGACAGTTCGGCGAACCCGGCCCAGTAATGATGCAGGAGTAACAGTGATGATGAATGCGATTCGTTTCCTTGCCCTGGCCGCTGCCTGGCTGCCGGGGCTGGCCCTGGCCAACAGCCTGGCGCCGGATGTCTTGGTCAGGGACACCACCAACGAGGTGGTGCGCATCGTCAAGCAGGACCAGGACATCAAGAGTGGCAACCGGCAGAAAATTCACGCCCTGGTGGAAGCCAAGGTCCTGCCGCATTTCGATTTTCGCCAGATGACGCAGCTGGCGGTGGGCAGGAACTGGCGCCAGGCCAGCCCGGACGAGCAGGAGCAGTTGACGCGCGAGTTCAGGGCCCTGCTGGTGCGCACCTATTCCGCGGCCATCGCCAGCGTGGCGGATTACAAGATCGACTTCAAGCCGGTCCGCATGCGGCCCACCGATACCGACGTCCTGGTGAGCACCGAGGTGAGCAAGCCGGGCGCGCCGCCGGTGGTGATCGACTATCGCCTGGAGAAGCAGGCGGCTGGCTGGAAGGTGTACGATGTCCTGGTCGACAACGTCAGCCTGGTCACCGTCTACCGGAATTCCTTCAATGCCGAGGTGCGCAAAAACGGCATCGCCGGCCTGATCCAGTCCCTGGTCCGGCGCAACCAGAGTTCCGCGAGTGGCGGCTGAAGCGGCATGCGCGTCGAAGCCGGGATCGCCTATCCTGAAGGCGAACTGACCTTGAGCACCGTCACGGTGCTGTTGGAGGAGGGCCGCCAGGCACTGGAGCAGGGGTGTACCTGCTTCGACCTGGCCGGGGTTGGCCATGTCGATTCCTCGGCCCTGAGCCTGATGATGTCCTGGAAACGGGCGGCCATTGCCCAAGGTCGCAGCCTCAGCTTCCGCAATATCCCCGCCACCCTCAGCAGCCTGGCCACCCTCTATGGCGTGGCCGAATTCCTGAACGCCTGAGATGCCGGCGGCAATTCGGCTGCAGGGTCTGACCAAGCGTTTTGGTCGCCTCGAGGCCCTGCGCGGGGTAAATCTCGAAATCGCCGAGGGCGAGTTCTTCGCCCTGCTCGGCCCTAACGGCGCCGGCAAGACCACCCTGATCAGCATCCTGGCCGGTCTGGTGCGTGCGACGGCGGGCGAGGCCAGCGTCATGGGGCACGATGTCGTGCGCGATTACCGCGAGGCCCGGCGCAGGCTGGGCGTGGTGCCGCAGGAACTGGTGTTCGATCCCTTTTTCACCGTGCGCGAGACCCTGGAATTCCAGTCCGGCTATTTCGGCCTGAAGCATAACGACGACTGGATCGACGCCCTGTTGCATCACCTGAATCTCACCGACAAGGCCGATACCAACATGCGCCGGCTGTCCGGCGGCATGAAGCGCCGGGTGCTGGTGGCCCAGGCCCTGGTGCACAAGCCGCCGGTGATCGTGCTTGATGAGCCGACCGCCGGGGTCGATGTCGAACTGCGCCAGACCCTGTGGCAGTTCATCCGCGAATTGAACCGCCAGGGCCACACCATCCTTTTGACCACGCATTACCTGGAGGAGGCCGAGGAGCTGTGCGAGCGGGTGGCCATGCTCAAGGCCGGCCGGATCGTGGCCCTGGACCGCACCGCCAATCTCCTGCGCGCCGATGCCCAGCGCCGGGTGGAGCTGCGGCTCAAGCCGGCCCGGCTGCCCGATGCGCTCAAGCCCCATCTGGTCGGCGAGCAGGCTGGCGCCTTCCTCCTGAGCCTGCATGACTTCGGCGAACTGGAAGGTCTGCTCGCCAAGGTGCGCGAGGCGGGCGTGACCATCGAGGGCTTCTGCGTGCGCGAGCCCGACCTGGAACAGGTCTTTCTGCGCATCATGCAGGGGGAAGGTCAGGCATGACCGGCTTTTTCACCCTGTTCCGCAAGGAGGTGCTGCGCTTCTGGAAGGTCCTGATGCAGACCGTGGCGGCGCCGATCCTGACCACCCTGCTTTATCTGCTGATCTTCTCCCATGTGCTGGAGGCGCATGTCGAGGTCTATCCCGGCGTGGCCTACACCGCTTTCCTGGTGCCCGGCCTGGTGATGATGGCGATGCTGCAGAACGCCTTCGCCAACAGCTCGTCCAGTCTGATCCAGTCCAAGATCAGCGGCAACATCGTGTTCTTCCTGCTGGCGCCCTTGTCCTATCTGGAGTTTTTCCTGGCCTATCTGCTGGCCGCCATCGTGCGGGGTCTGATCGTCGGCCTCGGCGTGGCCCTGAGCGGCTTGCTGTTCGCCGACCTGGGGCTGGCGCACCCGCTCTGGATCGTCTTTTTCGCCTTGGCCGCCAGCGCCGTGTTTGCCTGCGTCGGCATCATCGCCGGCATCTGGGCCGAGAAATTCGACCAACTGGCCGGGGTGCAGAACTTCGTCATCGTGCCGCTCACCTTTCTCTCCGGCGTGTTCTATTCCATCCACTCGCTGCCGGCCTTCTGGCAGGCGGTGTCGCACTACAACCCGGTGTTCTACATGATCGACGGCTTTCGCTATGGCTTTCACGGCGTGGCCGACGTCGACCCCTGGCGCTCGGCGGCCGTGGTGCTGGCCTGTGCCTTCATCCTGTCCGGCCTCACTTTGCAGATGCTGAGGTCGGGCTATAAACTCCGGCATTGATTTCTCGCAAGCAATCCCTATGGTGACCCCTGAACAAATCGAGGCCTGGATCAAGGCCGGCCTGCCCTGCGACTACATCAAGGTCGAGGGCGATGGCCATCATTTCGAAGCGACCATCGTCAGCGCCGAGTTCCGCGGCAAGATGCGCGTGGCGCAGCATCAGCTGGTGTATCGCGCCCTGGGCGACAAGATGAAGGCGGAGATCCATGCCCTTTCCATGCGCACGCTGACCCCGGAAGAATGGCATGGATAAGCTCGTCATCGAGGGCGGCCAGCGCCTGACCGGCGAGGTCGCCATCTCCGGCGCCAAGAACGCCGCCCTGCCGCTGCTTTGCGCCTGTCTGCTCACGCGCGAGCCGCTCACCCTGACCAACGTCCCGGCCCTGAACGACATCCA
>DDKN01000131.1 GCA_002339725.1 Thiobacillus sp. UBA2597 | reverse complement strand
TCTCCCCCGCGCGCGGGGGAGAGGGTGTATTGAACGCCCGCCACTGGCTCAGCAAGATCCACGCCCTGCCCTTCGACCGCCCGGTCAAGATCATGAACGTCTGCGGCGGCCACGAGCGCGCCATCACACACGCCGGTCTGCGCGGTGCGCTGCCGGCCTGGCTTGAGCTGGTGCCGGGCCCCGGCTGCCCGGTCTGCATCTGCCCGGAAGAGGACATCTACCAGGCCATCCAGCTCGCCCTGCAGGACAAGGTGATCCTGCTCGCCTACGGCGACATGCTGCGCGTTCCGGTGAACGTGGCCAAGGGCGAGGTCCGCTCCCTGGTCGAGGCACAGGCGGCCGGCGCCGATGTGCGGCCGATCGCCAGCCCGATCGAGGCGCGCAAGATCGCCCTGGAAAATCCCGGACGGCCGGTGGTGTTCTTCGCCGCCGGCTTCGAGACCACCACCGCGCCGCTGGCGGCCATGCTGGCCGAAATGAACCCCCCCTCCCCCGCAAGCGGGGGAGGGGGCCCTGACAATCTGAGCATCCTGCTCTCCGGCCGGCTGACCTGGCCGGCGGTGGCCATGTTGCTCGACTCCGGCCGGCCCGGCTTCGACGCCCTGATCGCACCCGGCCATGTCTCCGCCGTGATGGGGCCGGAGGAATGGCAGTTCGTGGTCGATCAACACAACATCCCCGCGGCGGTGGCCGGCTTCACGCCCGAATCGCTGCTCGCCGCCTTCTATTCGGTGCTGCGCCAGCTCGAAAGCGGCGAACGCTTTCTCGACAACTGCTATCGCGAAGTGGTGCCACCGGGCGGCAACCCCACCGGCCGCCGGCTGATGGCGGCCACGCTCGACGTGGTCGACGCCAACTGGCGCGGCATCGGTGTCATCCCGAACTCGGGCTATGCGCTGAAAGACGCGTTCGCCGGGCACGACGCCCGCAAGCGCTATCCCGACCACAGCGCCCCCGGCCGCCGCCGCGCCGGCGAAATGCCGCCCGGCTGCGATTGCGCCGAGGTGGTGCTGGGCCGGCTCTACCCCAACCAATGCCGCCTCTACGGCCGCGCCTGCACCCCGCGCAACCCGGTGGGGCCGTGCATGGTGTCGGACGAGGGGGCCTGCCGCATCTGGTGGTCCGGCGGCGTACAGGCCAATACGACGACCTGATTCCCCTTTCCGTTGACAGGCTTGAGTACACCCAGTCGGGAAAACCATGCACCTCCCCCACTTGTGGGGGAGGCAGGAGGGGGAAACACCGCCCGATTTCCCCACCCCCGCCCTCCCCGCTGGCGGGGAGGGAAGGAAGCATCAGGGCGTTTTCAGCAGCAGCACATGCAGCCGACGCGGGCCATGGGCACCGAGCTGGATGGTCTGCTCGACGTCCGCCGTGCGCGATGGCCCGGTGACGATGTTGGTCGCGCGCGGCAGGGCGCCGCGCTCTTGCCGCAGCAGCATCCAGGCGTCTTCCAGGCGCGGCACGATCCGGTCTTCGGGCACGAGGCAGAGGAAATCGTCCGGCAGGAAGTTGAGCGTGGTCGGGCTCTCGGGCCCCGACAGAAGAACCAGGCTGCCGGTCTCGGCGATGGCGCAGAAGGCCACAGTGAGGCCGGTGCGGTCCTCGCCCTGAGCGCGGCGCCGGGCCACCTGCCAGTCTTGCGGCCACGTCACTTCGTTCAAGAGGGGATGCGGCGCCACTACCAGCTGGCGCGGCAGGGCCTGCGCATCGAGGTAGGCCTGCACGGCCGGCACGATCGCCGCCTTCGACTGCACTTCGGCATGGGTGGCCGCCACCTTGGCCAGCTTGACCAGGAAGCGCGCGCGCGGCGTTTCCGGCCATTGTGGCTGCGGCCCGCGCGCATGTTCCTTCAGCCGCTGCACCACGGCGGCATCGTCGGCCGTGCCGGTATGCCCCAGCACCCGGCCGAGGCGGCCGAGGATGGCGGCGCGGGCATCAGTCATGGCGCCGCTGCCGCTGCCACTGGTCCATGAAGGTTTCGCCCTGCGGCGCCGGCAGGTCGCGCGCGGCGGTCCAGGCGGAGGCGAGGGGCAGGCGGCGCAAACGGCCGTGCCCCCGACTCAACTTGCCAAGCAGGCCGGCGGCCAGGCGCGCCGCCCGGCGATACAGCTGCGGCCGCTTGGCCAGGAAGGCCCAGGCCGCCAGAGCCCAGCGGGCGCGCGCCGGCGTGAGCCGCTGCGAAAATTCCCGACGCCGGTGCTCGCGCAAGAGCTTGGGCAGCGGGATCGCCATCGGGCAGACCGCTTCGCAGCGGCCGCATAGGGTGGAGGCATTGGGCAGGTCGCGCCCCTCCGGCAGACCGACCATCAGGGGCGTGAGCACCGCGCCCATCGGCCCGGGATACACCCAGCCGTAGGCATGACCGCCGACCGCGCCGTAGACCGGGCAGTGATTGAGGCAGGCGCCACAGCGGATGCAGCGCAGCATCTCGTGGAAAGCGCCGCCCAGCATCTGGCTGCGGCCGTTGTCGATGAGCACCACGTGAAACGCATCGGGCCCGTCCGGATCATCGGCCCGCCTCGGCCCGGTGAAGAAGGTGGTGTAGCTGGTGATCTCCTGGCCGGTGGCGCTGCGCGCCAGCAGGCGCAGCAGCACCGAGGCGTCCTCCAGGGTGGGCACCACCTTCTCGATACTGGCGAGCACGATGTGCACACGCGGCAGCGTGGCCGAGAGGTCGCCGTTGCCCTCGTTGGTGACGATCACGGCCGAGCCGGTCTCGGCGATGAGGAAATTGGCGCCGGTGATGCCGACATCGGCCGCGAGGAACTTGGCGCGCAGGATCCGGCGCGCCTCATCGACGATCTGCGGCACCGTCTCCAGCGGCCGGGTGAGGCCCGGCTGACGGTGCCGGTCCTCGAACAGTTCGGCGATCTGCCGGCGGGTCTTGTGCACGGCCGGGGCGATGATGTGGCTGGGCGGCTCGTGCGCGAGCTGGATGATGTATTCGCCCAGGTCGGTCTCGACCACCTCGAAACCGGCCGCCTCCAGCGCCTCGTTGAGGGCGATCTCCTCGCCGACCATGGACTTGCCCTTGGCGATCATCCGCGCGCCGGCCTGGCGGCAGATGTCGAGCACGGCAGCGCAGGCCTCGCCCGGCGTCTCGGCCCAGTGCACCTGGCCGCCGGCGGCCTGCACCTCTCGCTCGAAGCGCAGCAGGTAATGGTCGAGCTGGGCCAGGGTGTG
>DDKN01000103.1 GCA_002339725.1 Thiobacillus sp. UBA2597 | reverse complement strand
AGGGCCCAGTCATTGCTTCGTCGCAGGCTAATGCCGGCGTTGCTGGCGTTAAGCCCGCGCAGCGGGCGGCCGGAGACAAAATGGGACGCATGGCATCTGCGCTGCGCGCAGATGCCGGGCTGTAAGCCCGCCCCGGAGGGGTTTGTCGGTACTTCGTCGCAGGCTAATGCCGGCGTTGCCGGCGTTAAGCCCGCGCAAGCGAACGGCCGGAGCCGGGACGGCCCCGAGGTGGGTGGGCGAGCGAACCCATCAGGCGCCGACTGCGTGACCAACCCATATAGACAGGACGGGCTCGATGCCATAGATTCCCCGGCGGTTGGCAACTGAAAAACATGAGCAGATAGGGAGGAACTCATGCAACAGCAAGCCTTATTCATGCGGGCCGTCTTCGCGCTCGTCCTGGTGTTCTGCGGCGCTGCCGGCGCGGCTGCCAATGAAAGACTGGCCCAGGGCTTCACGGCCTTGCCGGCCGGCGCCAGGGTGATCGTCATGCCGATGGACGTCGAGCTGTTTTCCATGAGTGCGGGCGGTGTGCTGGAGCCTCAGGCCGAATGGACCACCCTGGCCCTGGACAACCTCAGGCGCGCGATTCGCAGCCGCCCGACCAAGAACGGTGCCGTTCTGGACACTTTCCAGGGCGAGCCGGATTTGATGCTGGACGACTTCAATCGCCTGCATGGCGCCATCGGCTCGGCCATCAATATCCACCACCTAGGCCCACTCAAGTTGCCGACCAAGGAAGGCCGGCTGGAATGGAGCCTGGGTCCCGAGGTGTCGCTGATCAAACAAAAAACCGGCGCCGACTATGCCCTGTTCACCTTCATCCGCGACAGCTACGCCAGCAACGAGCGCAAAGCGGCCATCGTGATCGCTGCCGCCTTCGGCGTTGGCCTCTCGGCCGGCGTGCAGGTTGGCTATGCCTCGCTGGTCGACCTGTCCACCGGCGACGTGGTCTGGTTCAACCGTCTGATCCGCGGCTACGGCGATCTGCGCGAGCTCGACAACGCGAAAGAATCGCTCGACGCCCTGTTGCAAAGCTTTCCCGGTTGAGCATGAATCGCCGGCAATTCCTTGCAGGCTGCGCGTGTTGCGGCCTGACGGGGGCGGTTTCGGCAGCGGCCGGCGCCGATGCCTGGCTGATGCCGCCGCGCCTTTCGCGGCCGGAGACGGGAACCGACGAGGGCGGGCTTTGGGCGATGTTGGACCGGGAAGAAGCCAAGCTCAGGCGCAGTCTGTTTCTGGTGCAGGACAAGCCGCTGAACGACTATGTCAACCGCATCGCCTGCCGCCTGGCGGGGGATCATTGCCCCGACCTGCGGGTCTATGTCGTGCGCACGCCTTATTTCAATGCCAGCATGGCGCCGAACGGCATGATGCAGGTGTGGACCGGTCTGTTGCTGCGGATGTCGAACGAGGCCCAGCTGGCCGCCGTATTGGGTCATGAGATTGGGCATTACCTGGCGCGCCACTCGCTCGAGCGCCTGCGCGATGCCAAGAGCCGCTCGGCCTTCGGCCAGTTCCTGGGCATCGCCCTGGGCGCTGCCGGAGCGGGCGGCGCCGCCCCCCTGGCGCAATTGGCGCTGACCGCCGGTATGTTTGCCTACGAGCGGGAACATGAGCGCGAGGCCGATCGCATCGGCCTGGAATTGATGGCCAAGGCGGGGTACGAGCCGATCGAGGCCTCCAGGGTCTGGGCGCAATTGTTGCAGGAGATCGAGGCCGAGCAGGATTGGAGCGGCGATGCCGGCTCGCGCAGTGTCCTGTTCGCTTCGCACCCACCGGCCGAGGAGCGCCAGCAGGCCCTGGTCGAGCGTGCGGCGCAGATCGCCCCGGCCAAGGCCGAAACCGGCAAGGCCGCATACCGGGCAGCCATGGCGCCGCACCGCTGGGGCTGGCTGGAGGACGAACTCAAGCGGCGCAAATCGGGTGAGACGCTGGCGCTGTTCCAGCGCCTGCTGCAGGAGGCGCCGCAAGACGGCGAGTTGCATTATTTCCTGGGCGAGGCCTACCGGTTGCGGGCCGCCGAAGGCGACCGCCAGCGCGCGCTCGATGCCTACCAGGCGGCCGCCAAACAGGCCAATGCGCCGGCCGAGGTGCATCGCTCGCTGGGTATGCTGTATCAGCAACAGGGCGAACGCGCCGCCGCGCAGGAGGCTTTCCGGCGCTATCTCGCGGCCAAGCCGGGCGCGGCCGATGCCGAAATGATCCAGCTGTATCTCAAAGAGGGAGTGTGATCCATGAAGAAGCTGTTGGTGTTGGGCCTAAGCCTATTGCTCACCGCTTGTGCCTCGGTTTCCAAGGTAGGGCCGGGCGAGGTGAGCGTGAAGGATCAACTGAGCGCCAGACTGGACAGCGCCTGGAACAAGGTGGCGCTGCCAAACAACGGCAAATCCGAGTTTTGGACCACGGATGGCGTGACCCTGGACAGCTTGGTGTTCTACGTCGGCATCGCCGAGGGTGAACCGCTGGCCGAGCAGGCCGGCCGCCAGGACAAGCAACAGGCCCGCTTCCGGGCCAACATGCCGGCACATGAGGTGGTCGAACTCTACGGCAGTGTGATCAGCGAGGGGGGTAACAGCTTCAAGCTGGACCGGCTGGCGCCGGCCGTGTTCCTGGGCGGCGACGGCTTTCGGTTCGAGTACACCCTGCTGCGCAAGGGCGATGAGGTCGAGCTCAAAGGCGTTGCCTATGGCGCCGTACGCAATGGCAAGCTCTATCTGATGACCTTCCAGGCCCCCAGGCTGCATTACTTCAAGAAGCATCTGGGGCGGGTGGAAGCGGTCGCCGCCTCCCTCAAGCTGCGCGGCTGAAGTAGGGCCTTGGCCGGCGCTTTGGGATAAAATGCCCAGCCCAGCTGAGGAGCGCTGCAACCCGATCGGGCCAGGCTCAGCCGGGAGGGTCAGGGTAACGGCGCTCGTTCGTTTAACGCTTGCCGCGCAGCGGCAGCTCGTCCCTCGCGTTCGCCAGCGGGTTGCCGAAGACAGGTGGCCCGGCACAGTGCGGGGGATGAGGGCGAATTGAGGAGTTTCAAATGAACGCGCCGAAAGACTTCACCGACTTCAAGGTTGCCGACCTCAAGCTGGCCGACTGGGGCCGCAAAGAGATCAGGATCGCCGAGACCGAGATGCCCGGCCTCATGGCCATCCGCGAGGAATACGCCAAGAGCCAGCCGCTCAAGGGCGCGCGCATCACCGGCAGCCTGCACATGACCATCCAGACCGCGGTCTTGATCGAGACCCTGACCGCGCTGGGCGCCCAGGTGCGCTGGGCCTCGTGCAACATCTTCTCCACCCAGGACCACGCCGCCGCCGCCATCGCCGCTGAGGGCATCCCGGTCTATGCGGTCAAGGGCGAAAGCCTCAAGGACTACTGGGACTACACCCACCGCATCTTCGAGTGGCCGGACGGCGGCTATTCCAACATGATCCTGGACGACGGCGGCGATGCCACGTTGCTCTTACACCTGGGCACCAAGGCGGAGAAGGACCCGTCCGTCATCGCCAAGCCCACCAGCGAGGAGGAGACCATCCTGTTCGCCGCGATCAGGGAAAAACTCAAGACAGACCCGACCTGGTATTCCACCCGCATCAAGCACATCAAGGGTGTGACCGAGGAGACCACCACCGGCGTGCACCGCCTGTATCAGATGCACGAGAAGGGCGAGCTCAGGTTCCCGGCCATCAACGTCAACGACTCGGTGACCAAGTCCAAGTTCGACAACCTCTACGGCTGCCGCGAGTCGCTGGTGGACGGCATCAAGCGCGC
>DDKN01000025.1 GCA_002339725.1 Thiobacillus sp. UBA2597 | reverse complement strand
AAGGGCCTGGCCTGCATGGATTATGGCGAGGCGGTGCCGCCGGTGCCGGGCGGTGTCTGTTCGATTTAGGCGAGGCAGCGACCGGATTCGGGGCGTGGGACAGGGGCGCGCGGCGCCATCTGCGGAAAATCGGCGGTATCATGGCGATCGCTTGAACCGTCACGGCTCAGCTCATTGAATGGAGGCGCTCAGGTCAGATGAAGGCTGTCATTCTGGCGGGGGGCTTGGGCACGCGCATCTCGGAGGAAACCCACCTCAAGCCCAAGCCCATGATCGAGATCGGCGGCAAGCCGATGCTCTGGCACATCATGAAGCTGTATTCCGCGCACGGTGTCAACGAGTTCATCATCTGCTGCGGTTACAAGGGCTATCTGATCAAGGAGTATTTCGCCAACTACTTCCTGCACATGTCCGATGTCACGTTCGACATGACCAAGAACAAGATGGAAGTGCATCAGCGCAATGCCGAGCCCTGGCGGGTCACCCTGGTCGATACCGGTGAGAAGACCATGACCGGGGGACGGCTCAAGCGGGTGGCCAAATATGTGCAGAACGAGCCGGCCTTCTGCTTCACCTATGGCGACGGCGTGGCCGATGTCGATATCGGCGCCCTGATCGCGTTTCACGGCCGGCACGGCAAAAAGGCGACGGTGACCGCCGTGCAGCCGCCCGGCCGCTATGGCGCGCTCTCGCGCAAGGGCAGCGAAGTGCGCGGCTTTCTGGAAAAGCCGCGGGGCGACGGCGGCTGGATCAACGGCGGCTTTTTCGTCCTCTCGCCCGCCGTGCTCGACTACATCGCCGACGATGCCACGCCCTGGGAGGGCGAGCCCCTCACCCGCCTGGCCAAGGAGGGCGAGCTGCACGCCTTCGAGCACCACGGCTTCTGGCAGCCCATGGACACCCTGCGCGAGAAGACCCTGCTGGAGAATCTCTGGGAAACGGGCAGCGCGCCCTGGAAGATCTGGGAATGACCTTGTTCGGCGGCAGCTACCGGCAGCGCAAGGTTCTGGTCACCGGCCATACTGGCTTCAAGGGCAGCTGGCTCTGCCTCTGGCTGCAACAACTGGGGGCCGGGGTGGCCGGCATCGCCCTGGACCCGGAGACGGCGCCCAATCACTGGGATCTGCTCGGGCTCGACATCGAAGATCATCGGCAGGACATCCGGGATGCCGCCGCTCTGACCGAGCGCATGCGCGTGATCCAGCCCGAGATCGTGTTCCACCTGGCGGCCCAGCCGCTGGTGCGCCGGTCCTATCGCGCCCCGCTCGACACCTGGTCGAGCAACGTGCTGGGCACGGCCAATCTGCTCGAGGCCTGTCGTCAGGTCGCCTCGGTGCGGGCGATCGTCGTCGTCACCAGCGACAAGTGCTACGACAATCAGGAATGGCCCTGGGGCTATCGGGAAAACGACCGCCTGGGCGGCCATGACCCCTACAGCGCCTCCAAGGCCGCCGCCGAGCTGGTTGCCGCCAGTTATCGCAAATCGTTCATGTCGGCGCCGGACAGTCCGCTCCTGGCCACGGCCCGGGCCGGCAACGTGATCGGCGGCGGTGACTGGTCGGAAGACCGGCTGGTGCCGGATGTGGTGCGCGCGGTGACCGGGCGCCGTTCCCTGGAGATCCGCTCGCCCAAGGCAACCCGCCCCTGGCAGCACGTGCTGGAATCGCTCTCGGGCTATCTGGCGCTGGGCCAGCAGTTGTTGGCCGGGCGGCGCGAGGTGGCCGAAGCCTGGAATTTCGGCCCGGCGGTCGAGGGCAATCGCCGTGTCGAGGAAGTTCTGGCCAGCCTGAGCCAGCATTGGCCCGGCTTCGAATGGCATACAACCGCGCAGCCCCAGCTGCACGAGGCCGAACTGCTCTATCTCGACAGCGCCAAGGCGCGTCAGCGTTTGCACTGGCAGCCGGTCTGGTCCTGGCAGCAGGGACTGGCCGAAACCGTGGCCTGGTACCGCGCCTACCTGGAGCAGGGCGTTGTGATCAGCCGGCGCCAGCTCGAGGCCTATGTCGAGGCCGCGCAGCATGCCGGCATCGCTTGGAGTCGGGCATGAGGGTTGCGGCCACGTCGATCCCGGGGGTGGTGGTGGTGGAGACCTCGCGCCAGATCGATCCGCGTGGCAGCTTTGCCCGGCTTTATTGCGAGCGCGAGCTGGCAGAGGTGCTGGGCCGGCGCCGCGTGGTCCAGATCAATCATTCCCGCACCGAGGCGCCCGGCGCCGTGCGCGGCCTGCATTACCAGCGGCCGCCGCACGCCGAGATGAAGATGGTGCGCTGTCTCAAGGGGCGGGTGTGGGATGTCGCGCTCGATTTGCGCCAGGGCTCGCCCAGCTTCCTGCGCTGGCATGCCGAGGAGCTCACGCCCGAGAATCGGAGGATGCTGGTGATTCCCGAGGGCTGCGCCCACGGCTTTCAGGTGTTGGAGCCCGCCAGCGAGCTGCTCTACCTGCACACGGCGTTCTATGCACCGCAGGCGGAAGGCGGCGTGCGTTACGATGACCCCCGGCTCGCCATCGCCTGGCCCCTGCCGGTGACCGAGCTGTCCGAGCGCGACCGGGGACATCCCCTGCTGACGCCGGATTTTTCAGGCATTGCGCTATGAACTGCCGCCATTGCCAGAAGCCGCTCAGCCAGATATTCCTCGACCTGGGCTTCGCCCCGCCCTCGAATGCCTATCTGACCGAAGCCGAGCTGCACGGGCCGGAGTTGTATTTTCCGCTCAAGCTGTATGTCTGCGACGCCTGCTGGCTGGTGCAGACCGAGGATTACGCCCGGGCCGACGAGCTGTTCCGGCCCGACTATGCCTATTTTTCCTCGACCTCGCAGACCTGGCTCGAACATGCGGCCCGGTACTGTCACGCCATGCAGCAACGGCTCGGCCTGAATGCGGCCAGCTTCGTGATCGAGGTGGCTTCGAACGACGGCTATCTGCTGAAAAACTTCGTCGCCGCCGGCATTCCCTGTCTGGGCATCGAGCCGACCGCCAGCACCGCCGCCGCGGCGGAGGCCATCGGGGTGCCGGTGCTGCGCGAATTCTTCGGCCGGGCGTTGGGCGAGCGCCTTGCGGCGCAGGGGCGCCAGGCCGATCTCATCATCGGCAACAACGTCTATGCCCACGTGCCGGACATCAACGACTTCACGGCGGGGCTCAAGGCCGCGCTCAAGCCCGGCGGCACCATCACCCTGGAGTTTCCGCACCTGCTCGAACTGATCCAGCACACCCAGTTCGACACCGTCTATCACGAGCATTTTTCCTATCTCTCGCTCCACACCGTGCAGCGCATCTTCCAGACGGCCGGGCTGCGGCTGTGGGATGTCGAGCGGCTGCCGACCCATGGCGGCAGCCTGCGCGTCTATGGCTGTCACGCGGATGACGCGCGCGGCACCAGCGCGGCGGTGGCCACACTGCTGAAAGAAGAAGAGGCCAGGGGCTTGCGGGAGATGCCGATCTATCGGCAATTCCAGGCCCGGGCCGACCGGGTGAAGGACGATCTGCTCCTGTTCCTGATCGAGCAGAAGCGCCAGGGCAGGCGCGTCGCCGCCTACGGCGCCGCCGCCAAGGGCAACACCCTGCTCAACTATGCCGGGGTCAAGCCCGATCTGGTCGCCTTCGTCTGCGATGCCGCGCCGTCGAAACAGGGCAAGTTCATGCCCGGCAGCCACATCCCGATCCTGCCGCCGGCCGCCTTGTACGAACAGAAACCCGATTGGGTGCTGATCCTGCCGTGGAATCTGCAGGCTGAAGTCAAAGCGGCGCATGCCGATATCGAGGCATGGGGCGGGCGGTTCGTCACGGCCATTCCATGCATCCGAACCCATGGTGGGGAGGCTGAATGATCGAGATAGACCCCACTGCCAAGGTTTCTGCGCTCGCGGATATCGAAGACTCGGTTCGCGGCAGCCGCATCGTCATTGCCGCTGGTGTCGTGATCGACTCCTTTGTGAAAATCAAGCCCGCGGGCGGGCAGGGAGACGTCTTTATCGGCCCGGATTCGGTCATCAATTCCGGCTGCGTGTTGTACACGGGCAATGGCATCCGTCTCGGCACGGGAGTGGCCGTGGCAGCCAATTGCACCTTCGCGCCGACCAACCATGAATATCGTCGGCGGGATATTCCGATTCGCAGGCAAGGCTTTCGCCCAAGCAAAGGCGGCATTGTGGTTGGCGACGATGTGTGGATCGGTGCCAACTGTGTTCTTCTGGATGGCGCAAACATCGGGGATGGCTGCGTCATCGCGGCAGGCTCTATCGTGCGCGGGGTGCTGGAACCTTATGGGATATATGGTGGCAATCCTCTGGTGAAGATAGGGGAGCGCGGGTGAGGTTTACCATCCTCGGTGCCAGCGGCTTTATCGGGCGCCGCTTGGTGAATGCCCTGAAAGCGCGGGGGGATGAGGTGTTTGCGCCTGCCCGTGGCGACCTGTCGATTTTTCAGCGCAATCTTGGGCATGTGATCTATGCCATCGGGGTAACGGCGGATTTCCGTTCCAGACCCTACGATACTGTACGCGCTCATGTCTCCCAGTTGGCCGACGTGCTGGAGAAAGGCGAGTTCGATAGCCTGCTTTATCTGTCCTCTACCCGCTTATACAGTGGTGCCGTCGTGGGCAAAGAGGATACGCCTATTGCGGTGGTCCCGGAGAACCCATCGGATCTTTACAATATTTCCAAATTGATGGGGGAGTCGCTCTGCCTGTCTTGTGGCCGACCGGCCGTCAAGGTGGCGCGTTTGGCTAATGTGGTGGGTAGCGGAAACACGGCCTCGGAGAATTTCATCGATGCGATCGTGCGAGAGGCCGTCTCGGGCAAAATCACGCTCCGCAGCCACCCGCAGTCAAGAAAAGACTATATCTGCATCGAGGACGTGATTGATTTACTGATGGCGCTTTCAACGCGGGGTAGTCAACGCATATACAACATCGCCAGCGGCATCCAATTGACCCACGCGCAATTGACAAGCAAGCTCGCCGAGCTGACGGGCTGCAAGATCGAGGTCGACCCAGGGGCATCCATTCTGAGCTATCCGCCCGTCGACATCACCCGAATCCGGCAGGAATTCAATTATGTGCCCCGGTCGGTTATCGATGCGCTGCCGAGGTTGATTCAGGAGTGTCCAAGAGGATGAATTATGGCCAATTTGCTTAGCACGGTTTTTTTTGGGCTGCTGAACAAGGATCAATTCGTGCAGGGGATACAGCAGGCCATCAACCAGATATCGGGCGGGCCGGACAAAGGTATCTACGCGGGCGACAATCTGTTCACCTACCATCGCAATCTGAGTTTTCTGGAAGATCAGGCGCTCATGAAGGCTTATGCCGCACATGCCAAGACGCCGGTCGAACAAGCCATTCTCTGGCGCATATCCACGGTGTTGTGGGGTGTGCGTAACGGCTTGCGTTTGGAGGGGGATTTTGTCGAATGCGCATGCTACAAGGGTACGACGGTGCGCATGATATGCGATGCGGTGAATTTCTCGGAACAGGCCGACCGACACTATTATTTGTATGATCTGTTCGAGCATGACCCGTCAATGGCACACCATGCAATGCCAGAGCACGGCGCGGAATTGTATGCTGCTGTCAAAGAGCGGTTTTCCGATTGCCCGAATGTCACAGTGACTCAGGGACGGGTTCCTGACGTTCTGGCCGATGTCGCGCCGAACAAGATCGCCTTCATGCACCTTGACCTGAATAATGCCGAAGCTGAAATTGGGGCCTTGGAGGTGCTGTTCGATCGTATGGTGCCCGGCGCGGTGCTGGTATTGGACGATTATGGCTGGATGGCCTACCGGCCGCAGAAACTGGCGGAAGATCCTTGGTTTGAAAAACGGGGGTACCGTGTGCTCGAATTGCCGACGGGCCAAGGATTGGTGATCAAGTAATAACTGCTTATGAATCCCATTGAACAATTTGAGCAAGAAAAGCGCGAGCGCATTGCCAGCTACGCCCATGATGAGGAATTACGCAGGCTTTCACAGGCCTGGCTGCAGGCATCAATGCAGCGTCAGTATGTATACAATTTCAGCTGGCTTGGGCGGCCTATCATTCAGTATCCGCAGGACATCGTCGCGATCCAGGAGTTGGTGTGGTCCGTACGGCCGGATTTGATCATCGAGACCGGTATCGCGCATGGCGGCTCACTGGTATTGAGCGCTTCGCTTTTGGCCATGCTGGATATGTGCGATGCCATCGAGACCGGTGCGGTGTTTGATCCGTCCCTGTCCAAGCGTAAGGTGCTTGGGGTCGACATCGACATCCGGGAGCATAACCGGGCCGCCATCGAGGCGCACCCTATGGCAAGCCGCATCCAGATGATTCAGGGTTCATCGGTCGCTCCGGATGTGGTTGCTCAGGTACAGGCTGTCGCCAGGGAATATGAACGGGTCATGGTCTGCCTGGATTCGATGCATACCCATGATCATGTCCTGGCTGAGTTGGAGGCCTATGCGCCCTTGGTGACACCGGGGAGCTACTGCGTCGTATTCGATACCTTTGTCGAGGACATGCCGCCGCACTTCTTCGCCAATCGACCTTGGGATGTGGGCAACAACCCCAAAACCGCTGTTCAGGCCTGGCTGCCCGGGCATCCCGAATTCGAGCTGGCTGTCGACCTTCAAAATAAGCTACAAGTGACCGTGGCGCCACAGGGCTTCTTGCGGCGAAGGGTATAAAACCGCGCCGGGCCGGTCAGCGCAGCGGCTCGCCGCCAGCCAATTCTTGGTTGACGCGTTGGGACAGCCGGGCGGCCAGCACCTGAAGCACGTGCAGGGCGGCCTTCTCGTTGCCCGCCGCCAGGTGCCAGTCGGCCAGCCGTTGATACCACTCATCCATTTCCGGCGCCTCTTCGATGGCGTGCTCGGCGAAAATCTTCGCGGCCTGGTAATTGCCGTGAGCATGCTCCAATTCCGCGAGCGCCATCAG
This sequence comes from Thiobacillus sp. UBA2597, assembly GCA_002339725.1. Classification (GTDB taxonomy): domain Bacteria; phylum Pseudomonadota; class Gammaproteobacteria; order Burkholderiales; family Thiobacillaceae; genus Sulfuritortus. Next base: position 5,336 of record DDKN01000025.1, on the reverse strand, counting down.
GGCAACCGGCTCCTTGGAAATGCTTTCGATAATCAAAAGCCCAATGCGCTTCACTTCTGGCCAGTTTTCCGAGCCGAGCGCCTGATTGAGCATATGCCATGCCTCAGCCAGGGGGATATGTTGCCCTGCTGCCATATGAACCAGCGGCTGGTAGGGAGGTGGGGGCTCGCGTTGGGCAATCCAGTCTTGAATCTGGCGGGCCTGGGCCAGGTCATCGTCGCCGACGATCTTTTGTGCGCACCAATGCAGCCAGGTTTGTCGAATGGCGGCACCAAAGAGGCTGGCAAAGGCCGCTTCATCCATCAGCGGGCTGTGCTCCATGCGCAGGCGTTGGGCCAGGCGATCAGCGTTCAGGCGATGCACATCGGCAGCCAGGCCCTCGGCGATGGCGAGATATTCCTCTTCGTTGTGGGCAATCCATTCCCGACGATTCAGGCCGTGTAACAGGGTGGCCGACAACTTGCCCCGTGTGCCCGGGCTTTCCAGAGTTACCAGCGGCAGTCCCATCCACAGCAGGTCGAAGCTTGTGGTGCCGCCGGTAAGCGGGAATGGGTCGAGCGCAATGTCGATCTGGTGATAGGTCAGATACTGATTTTTCCCCTCGCGCGGAATCAGGGTGAGCCGCTCGTCTGGGATGCCGTGTTGGAGCAAATGCTGGCGGAAGGACGCCTGCTCTTCTTCGGTTTTGAGGCCGTTGCCTTCGATCAGCAAATGGGCCGTGGGCAGGCGCCGCAGCAGTTCGGCCCAGGTCTTCAATGTCCTGGGGGTGAGTTTTGCAATGTTGTTGCAGCAGCCAAAGGTGATGTAGCCCTTGCTCAGGGCGGGGCACTGGTTGACTTGGTAGGTTGGCCAATGGCGCAGTATGGGTTGTCTGATCAAGGGTCGATAGGCAAAGGCGGGTGGCGGCAGTCGGATCAATCTTTCGCTGTATAAGTGGTCTTCGTCTTCCGGGACCAATACATCATCCGTGATCAGCCAATCGACCGCCGTCATGCCGGTTGTGCCGGGATAACCCAGCCAGGAAATCTGGATCGGCGCCGGTTTTCTGGCGAGGGTGGGCAGGGCGTTGCTACCGGTATAACCGGCCAGGTCGATCAAGACGTCGATCTTGTCTTCGAGAATGATCCTGGCCTGTGCCTCGGCAGGGATCGTGCCCAAATCGCGCCAGTGATCGGCAAAGCGGCGAACCCGTTCGGTTTCCTCATCCCGCTCGCGGCCCACTGCATAGCAATAGATTTCGAACTGTTGCCGATCCAGACGGGCAATCGGAATCTCCGCAAAGTACATGACCGAGTGCAAGCGCAGGTCCGGGGAGATAAAGCCAACCCGCAATCGACGCCAAGGTTCCGGGGGGTTGTCGTGCCGCGGCCAGTGGGCTTTATGCGGGGCTTCGGTATGTGCGCTCAGTTCAAAGGCGGTGCGGGCGATCTCCTCGGTGGTGGCATGTTCATAGTAAAGGAGGTTAAACAACAAATTGGTCTTGCCCGATTCGAAGTCCGGATCGATCTCCAGCACCTTGCGGCTCGCCTCGATCGCTTCCTGCATGCGCCCCTGGCCTTTCAGGGCGTTGGCCAGGCAGTTCCAGGCATGGACGGCGTATTCGCCGGGCAGGGCGACGGCCTGGCGCGCGGCCTGCTCGGCCTCCTTGAACTTTTCCAGGCAATGGTAGGCGGAGGAGAGATTGATCCAGGCGGCCCCGAACTTGGGGTTGAGCTCGATCGCCTGGCGCGCGCTTTCGGCGCACTCGGGGTAACGGCCCAGGTAGAACTGGCAGGCCGCCAGGTTGACCCACAGCTGGGCGTCGCGCGGATGGGCCTTGAGGCCCGCCTCGATCAGGGGAATGGCCTCGATCTGGCGTCCCTGGCCGATCAGATAGGCGCTGTAGGCGCTGGTGGCCCAGGCCTGACCCGGCGCCTGGCGCAGGATTTGCCGCACCAGGCGCTCGAACTCCTGCCACTGGCCGGCCAGCCGGGCCTTCTCGGCCGCGATCTGGAGGGCCATCAGGGCCGGGGCCTGGGGTGCGGGGCGACTGGGGATACGGCGCTGTTTGCTCATGGCGGGCTTGCCTGACCGGGGTATTGAGGAAACGGTGGCGGCATTATGGCATCGCTTTCCTGCCGAATGCATAACCCGTTGAATCCAATCGGAAATGGTGCGGACTAAAGTTTTGCGCGCGGGCGCCGATACCTGATCAGGCCAGGCCCAAGAATTTGGCATGGAACCCGCCCGGGAAAGAAGTTCCCGGGCGCTTTTTACCCCAGAAAGGAGTATCAAATGGCTGACGTTACCCTCACCTCCGCAATGCGGTCCAACCTGCTGTCGCTGCAGCGCAGCGCCGAGCTGCTGGACCGTACCCAGCTGCGCCTGTCCACCGGCCGGGCCGTCAACAGCGTGCTGGACGATGCGGTCAAGTACTTTACCGCCGAAGGCCTGAATCAGCGTGCCAACCTGCTGTCGGACCGCAAGACCGACATCAACAACGCGATTTCGGCCGTGACCGCCGCCAGCAACGGCATCACCGGCATCAAGAGCTCGATCCAGCAGCTGAAGTCCCTGGTCACCCAGGCCCGTTCCGCCCTGGCGGCGGCCGACGGCGCCACCACCCGTGAAGCGGTGGCCACCCAGTACAACACCGTGATGACCCAGATCAACAATCTGGTCAAGGACGCCTCCTACAACGGTGTGAACTTCCTGCAGAAGGACCCCGGCACCCTGGCCCCGACCGAACTGACGGTCTACTTCAACGAGGAATCCTCCACCTCGCTGACGGTGAAGGGCTTCGATTCCACCACCAAGGGTCTGAACATCACCAAGGGCGCCACGCCGACTTACGATGTTTCGTCGGCCAGCGCGACTCAAGGTGTGTATTTCGATGGCGCCAGCAACAACAAGGTGGAGGTCACCGCTGCGACTGATGCGCTCAGCATCACCCTGGGCGGCATCACCATCAGCCGTAATGGTTCCGCTTCCGGCACCAACGTGACCGTGACCAACGGCCTGGCCACCAGCACCCTGGTGTCGAACGAGGCCGGTAGCGCCGTGTACAAGGCGGCTGACGGCTATATCAACGTGACCAAAACGTCGGCCAACGCGCTGACCATCACCTACACGAAGGATCAGGCTGGCACCGTCGATGCGGCGGGTGAGATCTCGATCACCCAGGCCGGTGCTGCTGATTCCAGTGTCCTGGTAACGGTCCACGACGGGAGCACCACGACGACCAACAACGATGTCTACACGTTGACCGCCGACGGTGCAACCGATGGCAGCTTCGCGCAGAGTCCCGACACCACGGCGCCGACTTCGGCCTTCTTCGCCACCGCCGACTACGTCGCCAGCGACTTCGACAGCGCCGCCGAGCTCGATGCCCTGGATGCCAAGCTGAACGCCGCCCTGGCCACTTTGCAGGCGGAATCCAGCAAGCTCTCGGGCAACGTCAGCATCCTGCAGACGCGTAACAACTTCATCAAGGACCTGTCCAACACCCTGATCGCCGGTGCGGACAAGCTGACCTTGGCGGACACCAACGAGGAAGGTGCCAACATGCTGGCTCTGCAGACCCAGCAGCAGTTGGGTGTGACCTCGCTGAGCCTGGCGGCTCAGGCTCTGCAGGGCGTGTTGCGTCTGTTCTAAGCGAGCAGGTAGACACTCTGTAACGGGGGGAGGGCCCAGGCCTTCTCCCCACTTGCGGAGATCGACACCATGGCAACCGAAATCGGCATTACCGGGTTGGCGGCAACGCTTGCCAGCCCGATCAATTCCCAAGGTTCGCCCCCTGTGCGGGGCGGGCCTGATCGCGTCTGGTCGGGCGCGACGGTGGACAAGCCGTCGGCAGACGAGGCGCAAATCCGGGGTGAATTCGCCCGGATTCAAGGCGAGCGCGATGCACGCGCCGAGCAGGCCATCGGTCTGCGCGAGGGCGCGCGCAACCTCGATGCGCTCCAGGCAAAACTCGAGGAAACGCGGGACAGGCTGACGGCCATCGTCAAGCATTACCCGCCCTACGGCAAGGACAATCCGGTCCGCATCGAGCTGCTCAACCAGGTCAGCGGCCTGCGCAAGCAGATCGAGGCCTTGATCACGCCGGCCGAAAAGCTGGCGGACAAGGTGGCTTTGCCGGCTCAGGCCGCGCCGTTCGACTTCGCCCCGCTCGACCCGAGCCAGGCCAGCGACGAGGAGGTGGCGGCCACGCTCAGTCAGGTCGAAGCGGCCCAGGCCGGTCTGGCCCAGTTGCGTTCCGGCATGTGGGCGGATATCGTAGCGGCTGATTCTGGGCAGTCCGAGCAGGATGCCGCCATGCGCACCCAAGCGAGCCAGGCCTACCTGGCCCAAATCGGCCGATCGCTCACGACTTCCCAGGATGTGTTGACAGCCCTGGGATGAGTGATTCGTGCCCCTGAACATCGAGCTTAAGCCGAACGAAAAAATCTTCATCAACGGCGCGGTGCTGGCCAACGGCCCGTCCCGCGCCCAGATCACCGTGCTGAACGATGCCTCCATCCTGCGGGAAAAGGACATCTACACCGAGGCGCGGGCCGATACCCCCTGCAAGCGCATCTATCTGGCCGTCCAGTGCATGTACATGGACCCGGCCCACGCCGACCAGTATCAACAGCCTTATGAAAACATGAGCGCTCAGGTGCGCGAGGCGGCCCCGAGCACCGAGGCGATGCTGGAGGAAATGTCGCAGGACATCGCCAACGGCCGCCTCTATCAGGCCCTGAAGGTGGCCAAGAAACTCATCGAGTACGAACAGGAATTGATCGACCATGCCCGTCAATCCACTTGATGCCTATCAGCAGGTCGAGCGGGAAACCCTGTCCGGCCGCGAGCTCGAGGCCTCGGTACTGACCCGGGCAGCCATGCGCCTGCAGGCCGTGCGCAACAACTGGGACGACCCCAACCGCAATGCCCTGCTCGACGAGGCGCTGCGTTACAACCAAAAGCTGTGGACCTATCTGCAGACGGAACTGGCCAATCCCGACAATCCCCTGCCGGCCGAGATCAAGACCAACCTGCTCGCCCTGTCGGGCTTCATCGACCGGCGCACCTTTCAGCTCATGGCCAAGCCGGAGGCCGAAAAACTCGATATCCTGATTTCCATCAATCAGAACATCGCGGCCGGCTTGCGCGCCAACCCGGGCCAGCCGGCGAGCGGCGCCGAAAAATAAGGCGCCGATGGCCACTCGACTGATCCACAGCCGAGCTGACCGAGCATAACGATTCGTCATGGCGCTGGACCTGGTCGAGAACTTCATTACCCGGTTCTCCATCGGCCTGGAGGAGCTGCTGATCGCGGTGGTCCTGGCCACACTGATCTATCTGGCCGAGTGGCT
>DDKN01000024.1 GCA_002339725.1 Thiobacillus sp. UBA2597 | reverse complement strand
CCGCCGCCTTGCGGGTGAAGGTGATCGCCAACAATTCCGACGGCTCGGCCCCGGCCAAAAGCAGCCGGATCATGCGCGAGACCAAAAGCCAGGTCTTGCCGCTGCCGGCGCAGGCCTCGACCACGGCGTTGGTGCGGGGGTTGAGGGCGGCAATCAGGGGAGACGGCGCGGGGGTCATGGCGTGATTGTAATCGGCCGGGATTGACGCGCCCGGTCGGTGGAAGTGACGCAAATTGTCAGTCCTCAAGAGAACCCCCACCCCGAAACCGGCATAACCCTATGATTTTATTGTGCCCATCGAAGCTGGCACGTTTCTGGCTGCATCTAACAGGCCGCACCAAGCGGTCACCCGCTTAATTTTTAGGAGATCCACTATGCAAGCCATGCGCAAAGTCCAAGCCGGCTTCACCCTGATCGAACTTTTGATCGTGGTGGCCATCATCGGCATCCTCGCCGCCGTCGCCATTCCGGCCTACCAGAGCTACACCGCCCGCGCCCAAGCCTCCGAGGCCTTCATCCTGCTCGACGGTCTCAAGGCCAGCGCCGCCGAATCCTTCCAGAACAACGGGACCCTGGCCAGCTACACCGTGCCCAGCACGGCCACCACGACCGGCAAGTACGTCGCCAGCATCGGTATTTCGGGCACCCCGACCGCCTCGCAGCTTATCCTGCAAGCGACGATGAAAACCACCGGCGTTGCCTCCGTCATCGCCGGCGATACCGTGCAGCTGCAGACTAACGATGGCGGCAAGACTTGGGCCTGTAATGGCGGCACCCTTGAGCCTGATTACCGCCCCACGGCCTGCCAACAATAATGGTATAAGGCTTTCGATCAAACCGCCCTTCGGGGCGGTTTTTTTTACCCAACAAAACATGAATCGACTCAAGCCCTTCGAATTACTTGGACTGCTCGGCCTTGCCGGCCTGTTTAGCCTGCCCTTTCTCGCGCCCAACCATCTGCCACCAATCCCAAGTTTCTACAACGAGTGGCTGGCCGGCGCCTTGGGCCTGCTGGCCCTGCTGCCGCTCACCGTCAAAGGCGATGTCAGCGAACAGAAAATACCCGGCGCCATCCTGTTGCCGTTGATTTTGATCCTTCTGCTGATTGTTCAAGCGGCACTGGACTTGATTCGGTACCCGAGCCAGGCCTTTTTCGCCCTCATCTACCTGACTTGGGGCATGCTGCTGATGCTGTCGGCCCGATCGCTGCGCGAGCACCTCGGCCTTGGCTCTCTGTCGCTCCTGCTTGCCTGGGCTCTGCTCATTGGCGGCTGCCTCAATACCTTGGCCGCCATGCTCCAGACCTGGCAAATCCACAGCGTCCTCGATGCCGTCGTCACCAACAAGGCCCCGGGCCTGGCCGCTTACGGCAATCTGTCCCAGTCGAATCAGTTCGCCGACCATCAGGCGCTCGCCCTTGCCTCTTTGCTCTATCTGCTGGCCAACCGCCGCCTGCCCTGGGCGCTTGGAGTCCTTTTGGCGCTCGGCCTGCTAACCGGCCTGGCCTTGTCATCCTCCAAGAGCAGTTGGCTCTATCTGGGCGCCATGGCTATCCTGGCCTTGGTCCTGAACCGGAATCAGCGCGATACCGCGAGCCGCCGGCTGGTCTATGGCAGTCTGCTTTGTCTGCCCCTCTTTTTCCTGGTCCAGGAAATCCTGTCTGTTGGGGCCGGCCTTGCCACCCCCAACGCGCGTCTCGCCTCTGCCACGGGCCTGGAGGCCAGGCTGGCAATATGGGCCAACGCCTGGTCGATGTTCAGCCACTCACCCTGGCTTGGTATCGGCTACCAGAACTTCGCTTGGGAGAACTTCCTGCTGGTGGCGAGCCACCCCGTGAGCGCCTTGCAGGGACAACCTTTCAGCCACGCCCACAACCTGCCGCTGCATCTGACTGCCGAATTCGGCGTGGGCGGCATAGTACTCGTTCTGGGCGGTGCCTATTGGCTCTACCGCAACATGAAATTGCAATTCTCCACCGAGCGGTGGTGGCTGTGGTCGCTTCTTGCCATCCTTGGCATCCACAGCCTGCTTGAATTTCCCCTCTGGTATGCCCATTTCTGGGGTCCTGCCGCCGTTCTTCTTGCCCTGGTCGATCATTCCTCTCTGCAGCCCAGCTTGCGCGCGCGGTGGCTTCGTGCCACTTCAGGTCTCTCCATTATGGTGGGCATTGTTCTGTTAGGCTTGTGGCTGCACGCTTACCACAGCCTGGAGCAGGCCTACCAACACCGCCCCCAAGGGCCTGGGCAGGCAGACCGTCAGGATCTGATCGCTTATTTAAGCGATGCGCAACGGGGACTTGTTTTTCAACCCCAGATCGACATCTTCTTCGCCTTGTTGCCAGTCAATCTGGAAAGGCCGCAGGATTGGCCGATGATGCTGCACTTCAATACTCAGGCCATGCATAGCATGGCAGCACCAGGTTATGTTTATCGGCAGGCTTTGTTGCTGAGCCTAATTGGCAAACAGGATGAGGCGCGAACACAGCTGATGCTCGCCATGCGCGCTTATCCTGAATATTTGCCCACCTTCCTGCGCGGGCTTGGCCAGGCTGCCCACGAACACCCGGCCATTCGGGAATTAGTGCAGCTGAGCCGCGCTGCCCCCGCAAAGTAAGCTGCTATACAGTGCAAAGCATCTTGGATAACCACAGCCTATGCGCTATTAATTAGCTCCCAATCTGCCCTTGATGCTTACCGGCTTAATCTCAGCACTCAGCTTCTTACAGCCCGCCGTCTTTTTCGTTGGCCTGATTGTGTCACTGTATGGGGCCGCCAGCCTGGCGCGTGTGTTGGGCCGAAGATTACCGTTCGATCGGTGGGATTTGCTGCTCATCCTTTGGCTGGGATGGATCATCGTTTCGCAATGGATCAAAGAGGCGCCCGCCATGGGGGCGCCCCTGACTTGGTCATTGCTGTTGTTTGCCATGATCTTCCTTGTTTGGCGGCGCGGGGCATTTGCCAATGCTCACGGGGCGACTTGGTCGCGCTGGCTTTGGCTCTTGGCTACCGCACTGGCCATGTGGGGCCTGCTGGAAGACCCGGCCCGGCAGTACGCCGGCAAGATCGACGGCCCCTTCACCGACCCCAATCTCTATGCCGCCGGGCTCAACCTGTTCTGGTTGCCGCTGACGGCCTGGTATCTGTCGGGCCGGCCGCAGGGCACGCCCTGGCGCCTGGCCGCCCTTTTGGTCCTCGGCGCCCTCGCCCTGGCCTTTTTCCTCGCGGCCTCGCGCGGGGCGGCGCTCGCCGCCCTGCTCCTGCTTCCGCTGATCTTCTGGCACACGCGCCGTGTCGCCGGCCACCGGGCCGCCGCCTGGCAGTGGCTGGGCGTGACCGGCCTGGCCTATCTCGCCGCGCAGTTCCTGTTTCCCGGCAGTCAGGATGTCGCCCAGCGCCTGGCGCTGACTTTGGAGCACGGGGACAGCTCCCGCCTGATGTTGTGGCAGGCCACCTTCGATCTGATCCTGCAGGCGCCCTGGCATGGCATCGGCCTGGGCGGCTTTCGTTCGGCCTACCCGCTCTCGCGTCTGCCGGAAGAGAACCTCACCGCCGGCATCTGGACCCACAACGACTACCTCCAGCTCTGGCTGGAGGGCGGCTTCATCACCCTGCTCTTCGTCCTGGTGTTTTTCGGCGTCTTCGCCTGGCTGGCCTTCGACGCCCTGCGCCGGCGCGCGGAAGCCGCCAGCGTCGAGCAGTTGGGTCTGGCCTGCGGGGCGCTGGCGCTGTTCATCCACGCCGGGGTGAACTTCATCCTCTACTTCGCCTTCGTCAATGTGTTCCTGGGCCTGTACCTCGCGCGCGCCCTGGCCCTGCGCGGCAGCACGCCGGACCAGGGTTGGCTGTTGCCGGTGCGGCCGGTCATAGCCCAGGTCACCGTGCTCGCCCTCGCCTGCGCCGGCCTGCTCAACCTCGCCGGACATCTGGGCATGCAACTGTTCCTCGGCGGTTCGCAATACGGTATCCAGGCGATCCGCGCCATGGGACACGAGCCCAACACCTACGCGATCGCCCATCGCCTGGCCTGGCTGCTGCCGGATGCGCCGATGCCGCGCTATGCCATGGCGCGCCAGATGGAGGCGGTGCTCAATGCAGGCGGCACCGGCAACCCGGCGCTGGACCGCGATGCCTTTGAGCTCGCCCTCGGGCATTACGAGGCGGCGCGCCGGCTGGCGCCCTGCCATGTCAGCCTGGGCATCGCCGAGGCGGATTTTCTGCGGCGCCACGGCCGGCTCGATGCCGCGGGCGCTGCCGGGCGCCAGGCGATCGCGGTCCTGCAGGACAATCTGGCCTGCAATCCGCGCCATGGCCTGAGCCTGTATCTCTTGGCACAGCAGCTGGCGAAACAGGGCGACGAAAACGGGGCCCGCACCCTGCTGGTATTCGGCATCCGCCATGCCCTGTTCGGGCCGGAGCAGCTGCTGCTGATCGCCGCCCTGCGCGCGCTCGACCACCCCGGCTTCGCCCAGCGCTACACGCAGCTGGCCGACGCCATGGGCCAGCGCCTGTTCTTCCAGGAAACCAACGTGACGTTCAAGGACCGGACCGATTTCTGGCCGGAGAAACAGCGGCAGCTGGCGCGGCTCAGGGCCGAGGCCATTGCCAGCGAGGGGCAGGCCAGGCCGCCCGCCAGCGCAGCCAGACCCTGAGCCGGCGCAAGGCCGCAGGCTCCAGGCTGTCCGGCAGGATCAGCAGCGTGCGCATCTTGTTTGCCACGCGCAGACGCAGCACGCAGAGCCCGGGATGCACCAGGCTGCCGGCCTGCAGCTCGGCCGCTTGCCAGTCGCCCGCCTCTTTGATGAGCAGGCTGCCGTCGGCCAGGCCGCGCAGGGTGATGGGCGCGGCCGGCCGCAACGCCCGCACCGCGCTCAGGGCGACCAGCACCAGGCCGAGCGCCTGCCAGGTCCAGGCGAGCTGTGCCAAAAGCAGGCTCAGACCCGCCAGGCCGTGCAGCGCCAGCAACATCCCGCGCAGCCGGCGCGAGTCGTGCAGGGTGCAGTGCAGCAAGTCATCCATGCGAGGTGCTCCGATTTTCCCAAGGCCCGGCAAACTTGGTTACCCTAGC
>DDKN01000046.1 GCA_002339725.1 Thiobacillus sp. UBA2597 | reverse complement strand
GAGGATGACACCGTCGATGCCCGGCCGCAGCTGCCTGAGCGCATCTTCCTGGCTGGCAAAGTGGATCGGTTCGGGCTTGCTCAGGATGGACACCTCGATCCGGGTGTCTGGCAGCTCGGCCCGGCTCAGGGGCGGGAAGCGCGGGTCGCGGAAGGCTGCAGCCCGGGCATTTTCCTCCAGGTCCTCGATCAGGGGGCGGTGCGCCTCCAGGCTGCCGATGCAGCCGCGCAGCTGGCCCTGCCGGGTGAGGGTGACGAAGACGGCGCCCGGCGTGTCGAGCCAGTCGGGATGCGCCGGGATGTCTTCCGCCTCGCCAAACTGGCGGGCGATGGCCGCCCGGGCCAGGCGGGTGAGCAGGCGCCCCTTGTCGGGATCAATGGACATGGTCAGGCTCGGTCAGGGCAATGGCGGCATAGCCGACCACCTGATGCTTGTCGCCGGCGGTATCGCCGGAATTGCGCAGATCGAGCAGCTGCGCCCGCAGCCCTTTGCGCCGGGCCAGCAGCAACAGGCCATTGAGGGGGTGCGCGCCGCAGGCCTGCTCGCCCAAGAGGTGTCCATCCAGCTGCAGGATATGGCGCACCGTGTCCTGGTCGGTCAGCTGCGCGGTGGCGTAGGGCAGATAGTGCGAAAGATCGGAGCTGATCACGATCAGGGTCTCCTCGCCGCCCCAGAGCCGCTCCAGCACCTCGGCCACTTCCTGCGGGGTGGCGCCGCCCACCGCCAGCGGCACCAGGGAAAAGTCGTCCAAAACCGTTTGCAGGAAAGGCAGCTGGACCTCGAGCGAATGCTCGAGCGCATGGGCGCTGGCATTCACCTCGACCTGGGGCAGATCGCGGATGGCCTGGATGGCCTCTTGATCGAGCGGAACCCGGCCGAGCGGGGTTTCGAAACTCTCGGCATTGGGCAGCGCAAGGCCCTTTACCCAGACCCGGTGCACCGGCCCCAGCAAAATCACCCGGCGAATCACGTGGCGCAGGGGCTTGAGCAGGGAGTAGGCCGATGCGGCGATGGGGCCGGAATAGACGTAGCCGGCATGCGGCGCGATGATCGCCTTGGGCCGTAACGGCAGGGTTTCAGCCTCGGCCAGGAGCTGGCGCACCTCCTGGGCCAGGCTGGCCGGATCGGCCGGATAGAACATGCCGGCGACCGCGGCGGGTCGTACCTGTTTCATCGTTTCCCTCACGCTGGTATCACAGTTTCCTCCTTTAAAATTAGGGGCTGATTTCCAAAATACCAATCACATGTCACGCCATTACGCCTTGTTGCCCGCCGCCGGGGTCGGTGCCCGCATGAACGCGGATTGCCCCAAACAGTATCTCGAACTGGCCGGCCGGCCGCTGCTCTGGCATGCCCTGCAACCCTTCGAGAAACATCCGGCCATTAGCCGGGTTTATGTCGTCTTGTCGGCGGCCGATGCGCATTGGCAAAACCACGATTGGCGCGGCCTGGCCAAGCTCACGGTGTTGCGCTGTGGCGGTGCCACCCGGGCCGAGAGCGTGCTCAACGGGCTCGAGGCGATCGCCGATGCGGTGACCGAGCAGGACTGGATGCTGGTGCACGATGCGGCCCGCCCCTGTCTGTCGCAGGCCCTGCTCGACAAGCTGCTGGCGGCAGTGAGGGACGATGCGGTGGGCGGCATCCTGGCGGCGCCGGTCGCGGACACCTTGAAGCGCGCCGGCCAGGGCCAGCGCATCCGGGAGACGGTGCCGCGCCAGGGGCTGTGGGGGGCGCAGACGCCGCAGATGTTCCGCTATGGCCTCCTGCGCGAGGCCCTGCGCCGGGCCGGCACCGAGGTGACCGACGAGGCCTCGGCGGTGGAGCGCCTGGGTCTGGCGCCGCTGCTGGTGGAGAGCGATGCCAGCAATCTGAAAGTGACCTTCCCGCATGACCTGGAGGTGGCGGGCTGGTGGCTGGGGCGCTGCCAGGCGCGTTGAACGCTATTTGCGCCGGGCCTGATACACCCCGCGCACATGGGTGACCCGCCCCAGGAAGCGGGAGAGCTGGCCGATGTCGTGCACCTCGCAGGTGAACTCCATGCGCGCCTCGCCGTCGTGGGACAGGGTATTCACCCGCACCACGTTGAGCTTCTCTTGGGCGAAGATCTCGGTGATGTCCTTCAACAGGCCGGCACGGTCCTGCGCCAGCACCACGACGTCGACCTCGAACACCTGCTTGTCGGCCTTGCCCCATTCGGCCTGGAGCAGACGGGCGCGCCGGTTTTCGGGCAGGCGTTTGATGACCTGGCAGTCGGCCCGATGGATGCTGACGCCCCGGCCCTGGGTGGTGTAGCCGACGATGGCATCGGGCGGCGCCGGCTTGCAGCAGCCGGCGATGCTGGTGAGCATGTTGGCCTCGCCTTCCACGATGACGCCGGAGGGCGTTTCCTTGCTGCGCCGGCGGCCGACCAGGGGCTTGGGTGGGGGCGGCTGGAATTCGTCCTGCAATGCCCGGCTCAGGTTGCCCGGACCGAGGTCGCCGCGGCCGACGGCGGCGAACAGCTCCTCCAGTTTGGCGAATTTCAGGCGGGCGGCGAGTTTTTCCAGGTTGACGTTGATCAGACCCAGGCGCTGGATCTCCCGTTCCACGGTCTCGCGGCCTTCATGGATGTGGGTGTCGAGGTCCTGCTGGCGAAACCACTGGCGCACCTTGGCCCGGGCGCGCGAGGTCTTGAGAAAGCCGAGCGCGGGATTGAGCCAGTCGCGGCTGGGGCCGCCCTCCTTGGTGGTGAGGATCTCCACCCGCTGGCCGGTTTTGAGCGGCGTGTCGAGCGGCACCAGCACGCCATCGACCTTGGCACCGCGACAGCGATGCCCCAGGTCGGTGTGCACGGCATAGGCGAAGTCAATCGGGGTGGCGCCGGCGGCGAGGGCCACCACCCGCCCCTGCGGGGTGAGGGCGTAGACCTCGTCGTGCACCAGCTCGGTCTTGAATTGTTCGGCCAGTTCCGCACTGTCGGCCAGTTCGTTCTTCCAGGCCAGCAGCTGGCGCAGCCAGGCGATCTTCTCCTGCAGCTTCTCGCCCCCGCCGCCTTCCTTGTAGCGCCAGTGCGCGGCCATGCCCAGTTCGGCCTCCTGGTGCATGTCGAAGGTGCGGATCTGCACCTCCAGCGCCTTGTCCTCGGGCCCGATCACCGCGGTGTGGAGCGAGCGGTAGCCGTTGCCCTTGGGGCGCGAGATGTAGTCGTCGAACTGGCCGGGAATGGGTTGCCAGAGATGATGCACCAGCCCGAGCACGTGATAGCAGTCCTTCACGTCGCGCACCAAAACGCGCACGGCACGCACGTCGTACACCTCCTCGAAGGACAGCTGCTTCTTGCGCATCTTGGCCAGAATGCTGGCGATGTGCTTGGGCCGGCCGGCAATGGCGAAATCCTTGAGGCCTTCCCGGGTCAATTCGCTGCTGAGGCGCTGGATCACCTGCTCGATGTAGGCCTCGCGCTCGATCCGGCGCTCGTCGAGCTGTTTGGCAATCTTTTTGTAGGTGTCGGGTTCCAGATAGCGGCAGGCGAGATCTTCCAATTCCCACTTGAGCTGCCAGACGCCCAGGCGATTGGCCAACGGGGCGTAGAGCTCGCGCGTGTCGAGCGCGACCTTGCGCCGGTAGGTCTCGTCGCCTTTGGCCAGTTCGCGCAGGGCGCAGGCCCGGTCGGCCAGCTTGATCAGCACCACCCGGATGTCGTCGGTCATCGCCAGCAGCATCTGGCGCAGGGCCTCGCTCTGACCGCCTTCGACCGGGCTGTCGGAGAGCAGGCTGTCCATCCGCGCCAGGTGCAGGGTGCCTTGCACCAGGCGGCTCAGGCCGGCGCCGAAACGGGGTGCGAGCCGCTCCGGTTCGAGCGCGGCCTGGGGCAGACCGCTGAGCAGGGCGGCCGCCACGGTATCGGCATCGAAGCCCATGGCGGCCAGTTGCATGGCGGTGGCCAGGGCATGTTCGGTCAGGGGGATGCCGCTGTCGGCCAGCAGGTCATCCGCGTGTTCGAGCAGATAGGCGAAGGCGCCCTGGATGCGGGCCGTGCCTTCAGCGCCGTAGCGCGCCGAGATCTGGCTGAACCAGTCCTCCGCGGTCCGGGCGGTCTGGCTCAGGGTGTGGGTGACCATGACGGCAACAAGTCGTCAGTTGGCAGTCGTCAGTCGGCAGTATCTTGAATTGCAGCGACTGACGCTGCCAACTGAAAGCTGCCGACCTGACTTACCAGAACTTCCACCACGCCTTCCCCTGATCGAGGGATTTGCCGCTGAGATAGGCGCTGTTGGGGAAGTTGTGTTTGAGCACGCGCAAAGCGTCGTCGCGCAGGTCGTTGAGATTCATGGCCTCGTAGCTCTTGGCCATGAGATAGAGGGCCTCTTCCAGGGCGGGGGCCTGGGGATAGGTCTCGAGCACGGTCTTGGCCCGGTTGGCCGCCGCGACGTAGGCGCCGCGCTTGTAGTAATAGCGCGCCACATGCACTTCGTGCGAGGCGAGGGCGTTGACCAGATACTTCATGCGGGCGGTGGCGTCCGCCGCGTATTTGCTGTCGGGGAAACGCTGCACCAGTTCCTTGAAGGCCTCGAACGACTCGCGCGCAGCGCGCGGATCGCGTTCGCTCATGTCCTGCTTGCCCAGGCTGGCGAACAGGCTGGTGTCTTCGATGAAATTGGCCAGGCCCTTGAGGTAATAGGCGTAATCGACGTGCGGGTGGTTCGGGTGCAGCCGGATAAAGCGGTCAGCAGCGGCGATGGCGGAGGCCGGTTCGTTGTCCTTGTAATAGGCATAGGCGACTTCGAGCTGGGCCTGCTGGGCATAGGGGCCGTAGGGATAGCGCGCCTCCAGTTTTTCGTAGAGTTGGACGGCGCGGGTGTAATTGCCTTCGTTCAGTTCCGATTTCGCCGTGTTATACAGCTTGGCGGCGGACCAGCCCTTGGTTTCGTCGATCTGTTCCGGCAACAGGCTGCAGCCGGCGAGGAGCATGAGCAGTAATGCGGCTAGAATCCGGTTCATTGCGATTCGTCCTGAGAAGATCGCCGGATTATAACCGGCCCGGCCATGATTACCTTCACCATTCCCATCGACCATGCCGGCCGTCGCCTGGACCAGAGCCTGGCCGAACTGCTGCCGGACTATTCGCGCAGCCGCATCCAGGCCTGGTGCGACGGGGGCCTGGTGCGGGTCGACGGCAAACCGGCCAGCCGCAAGCACAAGGTCTGGGGCGGCGAGACGGTTGAGCTCGAACCGCAAACCCATCCCTCCGAGCAACCCTACCAGGCCGAGGCGATCGCCCTGGACATCGTCTACGAGGATGCCGACCTCCTGGTGCTGAACAAACCGGCCGGCCTGGTCACCCACCCTGGCGCCGGCAACTGGGCGGGCACCCTGCTCAACGCCCTGCTGCATCATGCGCCGCAGCTCAATGAGGTGCCGCGCGCCGGCATCGTGCACCGCCTGGACAAGGAGACCTCGGGCCTGATGGTGGTGGCCAAGACCCTGCCGGCACAGACCCGGCTGGTGCGGGAACTGCAGGCGCGCACGGTCAAGCGCACCTATTGGGCGGTGGCGATCGGCGAACTGGAACGCGATGCGGGCGAGATCGAGGCGCCGATCGGGCGCCACCCGACCCAGCGCACCAAGATGGCGGTGGTGGAGTCGGGCAAGCCGGCCTTGACCCGTTATAAGGTGCTCAAGCGTTATCCCGGCGCGACCTGGCTCGAGTGCCAGTTGGCCACCGGCCGCACCCATCAGATCCGGGTGCATCTGGCGCATCTGGGGCATCCTTTGGTGGGCGATCCGGTCTATGCCGGCCACAAGCGCGGCCGCTGGGATTTCCACCGCCAGGCCCTGCACGCGGTACGCCTGGGTTTCGACCATCCGGTGAGCGGCGCGCCGCTCGCCTTCGAGGCGCCGCCGCCGGCCGATTTCAAACAGCTATTGGAGGCCCTGGATGCTGCCGAATGACTGGTTACGGCCCGACTGGCCGGCCCCGCCCAATGTGCGCGGCTGCATGACCACGCGCGCGGGCGGCGTGAGCCAGCCGCCCTATGACAGCCTGAACCCGGCCAGCCACGTGGGCGACGATCCCCTGAGCGTGGCCGAGAACCGGGCCATCCTGCGCCGCTTTCTGCCGGCCGAACCGCTCTGGCTCAACCAGGTACACGGGGACCGGGTGGCCGAGGCCGGGGTCGACGCCGAAGGCACCGCGGCCGATGCCTCGGTGGCGCGCGCGCCAAACCGGGTCTGCGCGGTGCTCACCGCCGATTGTCTGCCGGTGCTGTTCTGCGATGCCGCCGGCACGGTGGTGGCCGCGGCCCACGCCGGCTGGCGCGGCCTGGCCGGCGGCGTGCTGGAGCGCACGGTCGAGGCCATGCGGGTGCCGCCGGACACCATCCTGGCCTGGCTGGGCGCGGCCATCGGCCCGGACAGTTTCGAGGTGGGGCCCGAGGTGCGCGCGGCCTTCATGGCGCACGATCCGCTGGCGGCCACGGCCTTCCGCCCGGCCCTGCCCGGCACCCTGGACGAGGCGCCGCACAAGTGGTTGGCCGACATCTACGCCCTGGCCCGGCTGCGGCTCGCCCGCATCGGCGTGAGTCGGGTCTATGGCGGCGGCCTGTGCACCCTGCGTGATGCCGAACGCTTCTATTCCTTCCGCCGCGAACAAAAGACCGGGCGCATGGCCAGCCTGGTCTGGCTGGCGGAATAGGCCGGCACGCCCGTCTTCGGTAGAATCTACTCCTTTGGCCCTGCCCGAACCCCGAAAAGTTCGATGACCACCTTAGCCTGGATCCTGATCGCCGGCGCCGCCGGCGGCATGCTCTCCGTGCTGTTCGCCGCGCTCGCCCTGAAGGCCCGGGTGGAGTGGGTGCCGGTGATGGTGAGCTACGCCATCGGCGCCCTGCTCGGGGCGGCCTTTCTCGAGGTGCTGCCGCATGCTTTGGAATTGACGGGCGATTTCCAGCGCATCGGCGTGACCGTGCTGGGCGGCATCCTGCTCTTCTTCCTGCTGGAAAAGCTGGTGCTCTGGCGCCATTGCCACGTCGAGGCCTGCGAGGCGCACGGCGCCCATGCCCCGGGCCATGACCACGGCCGCTCCGGCCTGATGATCACCATCGGCGACACCATGCACAACTTCGTCGATGGCGTGATCATCGCCGCCGCCTTCCTGGTTGATCTCAAGCTGGGCGTGGTGACCACGGTGGCCATCATCGCCCACGAGATTCCGCAGGAGATGGGCGACTTTTTGATCCTGCTGCATTCCGGCTACAGCCGGAGCCGGGCGCTCTTGCTCAACCTGTTCAGCAGCCTGGCCACCCTGATCGGTGGCGTGCTCGGCTATTACGCCCTGGCCCCGGTGCAGCAGGCCATGCCCTACATGCTGGCCCTGGCCGCTTCGGGCATGATCTACGTGGCGGTGGCCGACCTGATCCCCGGCCTGCACAAGCGGGTGGAGCTGTCACACACCGGGGCGCAGATCATCCTGATCCTGGCTGGCGTGCTCACGGTCTGGCTGGTCGGCGGTCTGGCGGAAGACTGGTTTGGCGCGGCGGCGGAGCAGCTTGGCCATGAGGTACATGGGCACTAGCCCCAGGCCGACGAACACAGCCAGGCCCGACCAGATGCTCTCCGCGCTGATGGTCATCATCAGGATGATGTAACCGTAGCCGATGGCGATGATGGGCAGGTACATGGGCGGCTCCAAAATGACGGCGCGAACTGTAGCAGTTTTTCCAGGCGAATGAACTTTCCGGCCGGGGCGGGCTCGATGCCGCTCCCGAAAATGATCGAATGACCATGCAGACCCTCCCCAAGATCGGCTTCGTTTCCCTCGGCTGTCCGAAGAACACCTTCGATTCCGAGCGCATCCTCACCCAGCTTCGGGCCGAGGGTTATCTCATCGTACCGACCTACGACGATGCCGACCTGGTGGTGGTGAATACCTGCGGCTTCATCGACTCGGCGGTGGAGGAGAGCCTGGACGCCATCGGCGAGGCCCTGCGCGAGAACGGCAAGGTCATCGTCACCGGCTGCCTGGGCGCGCGCGAAGGGGTGGTCGAGACCGCCCACCCCCAGGTGCTGGCGGTGACCGGGCCGCACGCGACCGAGGCGGTGATGGCGGCGGTGCATGCCCACCTGCCCAAGCCGCACGACCCCTATACCGATCTCATCCCGCCCGGCGGCCTGAAGCTCACGCCGCGGCATTACGCCTATCTGAAGATCTCCGAGGGCTGCAACCACCGCTGCACCTTCTGCATCATTCCGTCCCTGCGTGGCGACCTGGTCAGCCGGCCCGTGGGCGAGGTGCTGCAGGAGGCCGAGGCCCTGGCCAAGGCCGGGGTGAAGGAACTGCTGATCGTGTCGCAGGACACCTCGGCCTACGGCGTGGACCTGAAATACCGCACCGGTTTCTGGGGCGGCCGGCCGGTGAAGACCCGGCTCCTGGAGCTGGCCCAGGCCCTGGGCGAGCTGGGCATCTGGGTGCGGCTGCATTACGTCTATCCCTATCCCAGCGTGGACGACATCCTGCCGCTGATGGCGGAGGGGAAGATCCTGCCCTATCTCGACATCCCGTTCCAGCATGCCTCCGCCCGCATCCTCAAGGCGATGAAGCGGCCCGCGGCGGCGGAGAACACCCTGCGCCGGATCGAAAAGTGGCGCGAGGTCTGCCCGGAGCTGGTCATCCGCAGCACCTTCATCGTCGGCTTTCCCGGCGAGACCGAGGACGATTTCGATGCCTTGCTCGACTTCCTGCAGGCGGCCCAGCTCGACCGCGTCGGCGCCTTCACCTATTCGCCGGTGGCGGGCGCGGCGGCCAACGCCTTGCCCGACCCGGTGGACGAGGACGTGAAGCTGGATCGCCTGGCCCGGCTGATGGACGTGCAGGCCGACATCAGCGCCGAAAAGCTGCGCCGCCGGCGCGGTCAGGAGCTGACCGTGCTGATCGACGCGGTGGCCGGCGGCCGGGCCGTGGGCCGCAGCTATGCCGACGCGCCCGAGATCGACGGCGTGGTCCACATCGCCCAGGGCGCCGGGCTCAAGGTGGGCGACTTCGTGCGGGTGAAGGTGACCCGCAGCGACGATTACGATCTGTGGGGCAAGCCGCTGTGAGCGAAACCATCTGGAAGCCGCATGTGGTGGTGGCGGCCATCGTCGAGCGCGACGGCCGCTTTCTGCTGGTCGAGGAAGAGACCGACGAGGGCGTGCGCTTCAACCAGCCGGCTGGCCACCTGGAGGAGGGCGAGACCCTGTGTGACGCGGTGCGGCGCGAGGTGCTGGAGGAGACCGCCCATCGTTTCGAGCCCAAGGCCCTGCTCGGCGTCTATCGCTGGCGCCATCCGAGCAAGGGCCGCACCTATCTGCGCTTCGCCTTCACCGGCGAGGTGTTGGGCCATGAGCCGGGGCGCGCCCTGGATACCGGCATCCTGCGCGCGGTCTGGCTGACCCCGGCCGAGATCGAGGCGGTGCGCGCGCATCACCGCAGCCCGCTGATCCAGCGCTGCCTCGAGGACTACCGGCGCGGCCAGCGCTTTCCGCTCGACCTTATCAGCGAGTTGGACTCTGGCTTGTGATCGTACCGATTCACTTGGCCGTTTAATGTTCGTGAAATTCCACTGCCTCCCCCTCCCAGCCTCCCGCATGAATGGGGGAGGGGAGGTTCCTGCTCACGTGTGGGCAGGTATTGGGGTGTGGAGCATCGTGCCATGAGCAGGATTGTCGTGGGCCTCTCCGGCGGCGTCGATTCCGCCGTCACCGCCTGGCTCCTCAAGCAAGAAGGCCATGAGGTGGTCGGCGTGTTCATGAAGAACTGGGAGGCCGACGACCTGGAGGACGACTGCCCGATCGAGCAGGACTTCAAGGACGTGCTGGCGGTGGGCGAGGTGCTCGGCATCGAGATCGAGCTGGTGAATTTCAGCCGCGAATACCAGGACCGGGTGTTCGCCTATTTCCTCCAGGAATACCAGGC
>DDKN01000066.1 GCA_002339725.1 Thiobacillus sp. UBA2597 | reverse complement strand
TTATTTTTTGCAGAAGCTTTTGGGCAGCGAATTGATCCTGCTGCTGCCGGAGGCGCTGGCGCGCCAGGCCCGCCCCTTGTTCAGCCAGACGCGCTGACATGGGCTCCGGCGGCGGCCTGTCATGAAACCGAAGCAAGGGATGGTTAACGTTCGATGAATCCGCTCTCGACCCCGCACGACATGTCCCTCGCCTTCAACGGCATCGACGAATTCACCCATGTGCCGCGCGTGGCCTATTTCTCCATGGAGATCGCGCTGGCCAACGAGATCCCCACCTATAGCGGCGGCCTCGGGGTGCTGGCGGGCGATACCCTGCGTTCGGCCGCCGACATGGCCTTGCCCATGGTGGCGGTGA
This sequence comes from Thiobacillus sp. UBA2597, assembly GCA_002339725.1. Taxonomy (GTDB): domain Bacteria; phylum Pseudomonadota; class Gammaproteobacteria; order Burkholderiales; family Thiobacillaceae; genus Sulfuritortus. The sequence goes on along the minus strand of DDKN01000066.1, from coordinate 4,037 downwards.
CCCTGGTCTCGCGCGCCGGCTATTTCCGCCAGGAGATCGATGCCGAGGGCCGGCAGATCGAGCACCCCGATATGTGGGAACCGAGCCGCCATGCCAGCCGCCTCAAGGCGACCGTGGCGCTCGAGCTGGAGGGGCGCGAGGTATGGGTCGGCGGCTGGCTCTATCTGGTGCGCTCGCGCATGGGCGGCCGGGTGCCGGTGCTGCTGCTGGACACCGATCTGCCGATCAACGCGGCGGAGGATCGGGAGATCACCCACTATCTCTATGGCGGCGACGAGGTCTACCGGATCAAGCAGGAGATCGTGCTCGGGGTCGGCGGCCTGGCCATGCTGCAGGCCCTGGGCTTCAACCTGCTCGGCTACCACATGAACGAGGGCCATTCGGCCTTTCTCACCCTGGCGCTGCTGCGACGCTATGCCCATCCGGCCAACGATTTGCGGCCAGGCGAGAGCCCATACAACCTGCCGCGCGTGCGCGACCTGTGCACCTTCACCACCCACACCCCGGTCGAGGCGGGCCACGACAAGTTCGATTACGGTCTGGTGCAGCGCATCTACGGCGACCTGCTCGACCTCGGCACGGTGAAGCTGCTGGCGGGCGAGGACCGGCTCAACATGACCCGGCTCGCCCTGAATCTGTCGGAATACATCAACGGCGTGGCCCGGCGTCATGCCGAGACCTCGCGCAAGCTGTTCCCGGGTTATGCGGTGCATGCGGTGACCAACGGCGTGCATCCCTCGTTCTGGACCTCGCTGCATTTCGGCGCCCTCTACGACAGTCACATCCCGGGCTGGTGCCACGAGCCGCAACTGCTGGCCCGGGCCGACCGGATCGACGACGCCCGGCTGTGGGAGGCCCACCTCCATGCCAAGGCCGACCTGATCGCCAAGGTCAGGGCGCTCACCGGCACCACGCTCGACCCGGAGTTGCCCATTCTCGGCTTCGCCCGGCGCATGACCGCCTACAAACGGCCCGACCTGCTGTTCGCCGATCTGGCCCGGCTCAAGGCCATCGCCGCCAAACAGCCCTTCCAGCTGGTGGTGGCGGGCAAGGCGCATCCGCACGATGCCGGCGGCAAGCGCCTGATCGAGCAATTGCATGGTTATCTGCGTGAACTGGCCGGCAGCGTGGCCATGGTGTTCCTGCCCAACTACGATCTCGACCTCGCGCATCACATGGTGGCCGGCGCCGATGTCTGGCTCAACACCCCGCTGCGGCCCTACGAGGCCTCGGGCACCAGCGGCATGAAGGCCGCGTTCAACGGCGTGCCCCAGCTTTCGGTGCTGGACGGCTGGTGGGTGGAAGGCTGCATCGAGGGCGTGACCGGCTGGGCCATCGGCGATGACAGTCCCAATGCCAACGGCAACGACGCGGCCATGCTCTACGACAAACTGGAGCAGGTGGTGCTGCCGCTGTGGTATGGCGACCGGGCCGGCTGGGTCGCCGTGATGAAAGGGGCCATCAGCAAGAATGCCGCCTATTTCAACAGCCACCGCATGATGCGGCGCTACGCCACCGAGGCCTATCTGAGGTAACGGGCGGCAGCCGGTGGGCGCTGGCACTGCCCGCACCCCTACCCAGTGCCGCGCTTTGACGGCATCATTGCGCGATCATGCGCATCGCCCTTGCCCAATTCAATCCCATCGTCGGCGACCTGGAAGGCAATGCCGGCCGCATCGCCGAGTTGGCCGACCAGGCCGCGGTGGCCGGCGCCGCCTTGCTGCTCACCCCGGAACTCGCGCTCTGCGGCTATCCCCCGGAAGATTTGGCCCTGCGCGACGACTTCTATCAGGAGAACGCCCGGGTGCTGGCCGGCCTGGCCCGGCACCTGCCCCAGGGGCTGACCGTGGTGGTTGGCCATCCTTTGATGGAAGCCGGCCGGCGCTACAACGCGGCCACGGTGCTGCGTGACGGCCAGATCCTGGGCATCTATCGCAAGCAGCAGCTGCCCAACTATTCCGTGTTCGACGAGGTGCGCACCTTCAGTCCCGGCAGCGCGCCTTGCGTGTTCGAGGCGGGCGGGGTGCGCTTCGGCCTGGTCATCTGCGAGGACCTCTGGTTTCCCGGCCCGGTGGCCCAGGCCAAGGCCGCCGGCGCCGAGGCCATCGTGGTGCTCAACGCCTCGCCCTTCCACATCGGCAAGCAGACCGAGCGCCATGCCGTAGCCCACGCCCGGGCATTCGAGGCCGGTCTGCCCATCCTTTATCTCAACCTGGTCGGCGGCCAGGACGAGCTGATCTTCGACGGCGGCTCCTTCGCCGTCGACGCCCGGGGCGAGGTCACCGCCCAGTGCCCCGCCTTCGAGCAAGGCCTGTACCTGATGGCGTTGAATGCCGGCGTGCCTGCGGGCGAGTGGCACGACTGGCCGAACCTCGAGGCCAGCGTCTACCAGGCCCTGGTGCTGGGCGTGCGCGACTACATCGGCAAGAACGGCTTCGCCGGCGCCCTGGTCGGCCTGTCGGGCGGCATCGACTCGGCGCTGACCGTGGCGGTGGCGGCCGACGCCCTCGGCCCCGAGCGGGTGCACGCGGTGATGATGCCCTCGCGCTACACCGCCGACATCAGCCTGCAGGATGCCGAGCAACTGGCCAAAAACCTCGGCGTGAAATACAGCGTCCAGCCGATCGCGCCCATGTTCGAGGCCTTCCTGGCCGAGCTGGCGGACGACTTCGCCGGCCGGCCGGCCGACACCACCGAAGAAAACATCCAGGCCCGCATCCGCGGCGTCATTCTGATGGCGCTGTCGAACAAGTTCGGCCAGCTGGTGCTCACCACCGGCAACAAGAGCGAAATGGCCACCGGCTACGCCACCCTCTACGGCGACATGGCCGGCGGTTATGCCGTGCTCAAGGACATCTCGAAAACCCTGGTCTGGGCATTGGCGCGTTACCGCAACAGTCTGGCGCCGGTCATCCCCGAGCGCATCATCACCCGGCCGCCCTCAGCCGAGCTCAAGCCCAATCAGGTCGACCAGGACAGCCTGCCGCCCTACGATATTCTGGACGCCATCATGGAGCGCTATGTCGAACTCGACCGCTCGCCGGCCGAGATCGTGGCCGAGGGCTTCGATGAGCCCACCGTGCGCCAGGTGGTGCGCCTGATCGACGCTTCCGAATACAAACGGCGCCAGGCCCCGCCCGGTATCCGCGTCACCCGGCGTGGCTTCGGGCGCGATCGGCGCTATCCTATTACCAACAAGTACCGTGCCCCCTTCAGGTGATGCTCCGCCGTTCCTCACCCTCGCTCCCTCTCCCGGAGGGAGAGGGAAGTTAAAGCCCTTCCCCCTCCGGGACAAGGGTTGGGATGAGGGAAGGTTCGACCAAGAATGGGCTCGTGCTATTGAGCATGGCTCGTTTGCTCGGCAAGTTTGAGCCGCGAATGAAAAAACTGCGTTAATCTGAGAAAGACAAATTCAGGAGAGAACCATGAAAAAGATCGAAGCCATCATCAAGCCGTTCAAGCTCGACGAAGTGCGCGAGGCACTGTCCAGCATCGGCGTCACCGGCCTCACCGTCACCGAGGTCAAGGGCTTCGGCCGCCAGAAGGGCCACACCGAGCTCTACCGCGGCGCCGAATACGTGGTCGACTTCCTGCCCAAGGTGAAGATCGAACTGGTGGTCGCCGCCGCCCAGGTCGACGGCGCCATCGAGGCCATCGTCAACGCCGCCCGCACCGGCAAGATCGGCGACGGCAAGATCTTCGTCACCAACATCGAGCAGGTGGTGCGCATCCGCACCGGCGAGACCAACGAAGCGGCGATTTGAAAGAACCCCGGCCTTTTGGCCTGCAAAGCTCAATGTTCCGATACCCCACCATCGGAATGCTTGATACACTCCACCTCGCGCGCATGGCGCTCCACCCAGCCGGTTCCGATACCCCACCATCGGAATGCTTGATACACTCGCATCAGGCGAGGATGGCAATCCTGTCATCGTTCCGATACCCCACCATCGGAATGCTTGATACACTCCAGGCGTATTTCCGGTCGCGGCTGAGGTCGGTTCCGATACCCCACCATCGGAATGCTTGATACACTC
>DDKN01000039.1 GCA_002339725.1 Thiobacillus sp. UBA2597 | reverse complement strand
TGGAGAAATACCCAATCTGGGCTAAGAAGAAAAAACAGCATTGGCGGCCAACCGCCATTTTTCCCACCAGTACTGGAGGAGAGTACATGAAACACACCCTTGCCTACACCTTGCTCTTAGCCGGTGCCCTTGGCGTGGTTGCAACGGCCCAGGCCGATTCGCGCACCCGCACCATGGCGGCAAACTGCGCCTATTGCCACGGCCCGGAAGGGAAAAGCCGCGGCGCCATTCCCAGACTGGCCGGCCTGGAGAAGGGCTATTTCATCCAGCAGATGAAGGATTTCAAGAGCGGCGCCCGGCCCTCGGTGGTGATGCAGAAGCACGCCCTCGGCTACACCGACGAGGAGATCGAACAGCTGGCCGCCTGGTTCGCCGCCGTCAAATAAACAAAAGGAGACAACACTATGGCATTCAATCGCCGTGATTTTCTGAAGGTATCGGCCGGCGCGCTCGGTACCGCCAGCCTGGGTTCGTTCAGCCATTTCGCCATCGCGGGCGCCAAGCCCAGGGTCGTGGTGGTCGGCGGCGGCTACGGTGGCGCCACCTGCGCCCGTTACCTCAAGCTGTGGGATCCGAAGATCGACGTCACCCTGATCGAGATGAACGACAAGTTCGTCTCCTGCCCCTTCTCCAACACCGTGCTCGGTGGCATCAACAAGCTGGAAGACCTCACCTTCAGCTACAACGGCCTGAAGAAGGCCGGCGTCAAGCTGGTGAAGGACGAGGTAATCGGCTTCGACACCGCCAAACGCCTGGTCAAGTGCAAGAGCGGCAAGACCTTCGCCTATGACCGCCTGGTCCTGTCCGGCGGCATCGAACTGCGCTTCGATCTGATCGAGGGCTTCGATGCGGCGGCGCAAAAGACCATCATGCATGCCTGGAAGGCCGGGCCGCAGACCGCCACCCTGCGCAAGCAGCTGGAGGCCATGCCGGACGGCGGCGTCTATGCCTTGTCCATCCCGCCCACGCCCTATCGTTGCCCGCCCGGCCCCTATGAACGGGTCTGCATGGTGGCCAACTACTTCAAGGCGGCCAAGCCCAAGTCCAAGATCCTGGTGCTCGACAGCAATAGCGACATCGTGTCGAAGAAGGGCCTGTTCCTGGCGGCCTGGAAGAAACACTACGACGGCATGATCGAATACCGGCCGAACAGCAAGCCGGTGCGCCTGGACGCGGCCAAGAAAACCCTCGTGCTCGACGTCGAAGACGTCAAGGCCGACGTGCTCAACGTGGTGCCGCCGATGCGGGCCCATGGCCTCACGGCCCTGGCCGGTGTGCGCGATGACAAGGACAACTGGTGCACGGTCGATTTCCGCACCCTGGAATCCAAGGTCGTGCCCAATGTGCACATCATCGGCGACTCGATCTCCGCCCCGACCCCGAAGTCCGGCTCCATGGCCAACAACTACGGCAAGGTCTGCGCTGCGGCCATCGTCGAACTGTTCAAAGGTGGACAGGCCGACAACACCCCGGTGATCACCAACACCTGCTTCTCCGCCACCTCCGCCAACAGCGCCATCCACGTGGCCACCGTCTGGCGGCTCAACGCCGAAGGCAAGTGGGATACCCCGAAGGGTGCGAGCGGCGTCTCCAAGGAGGAGAGCGAGCTCGAGTGGCACTACATGGAGTCCTGGGCCAAGAACATCTGGGCCGATACCCTGGCGCTCTGAAGCTCAGGCCGCACCAGCGAAAAGGAGAGGCATTGCCTCTCCTTTTTTTATGCTGATAGATGGGCCCCTAGATTTCGAACAGGTGACCTTCGCGCAGGGTCTGCACCAGCCGGCTGTTCGCCAGCTCGCCGAGTTCCACGATGATGTCGATCTCGCTGCCCGGTTTCATGTGGGTCACCCAGACCGGCACCCCGGGCTTGAGCCGGGCCAGGTCGGCACTCAGGGTCACCGGACAATAATGCTTGGAGGCATCGGCGATCTCGCGCATGGCATTGGGAAAGGAGCATTCGACGATCAGGTGCTTGAGATCGCCCAGCTCGGCCGCAATGGACCACAACGCCGCGTGACTGCAGGTATCACCGGAAAAGATCAGACTGCCCTTGCCGCCGTGCAGGTGATAGCCCACCGCAGGCACCACATGATTGGCCGGAATCGGTGTGAGTTCGCGCGCACCCAGACGCACCGTTTGGCCGACCTCGAGTGGGGCATAGATCAGGATCGGGGCCTCGGCACTGGGGATGCGGCTGAAATCGGGCCAAAGATGCCAGTTGAACAGGTGCTCCTGCAACACCTCCAGCACCTCGGGAATGGCGTGCAGGGTGATCGGCCTGTCACGCCGACCGATCACGCTGTCGAGCATGGGCGGCAGGGCCAGGATGTGATCGAGATGGGCATGGGTCAGGAAGACGTGATCGATCTTTTCCAGCGCTTCCAGCGCCAGCCGGGTCACGCCACTGCCGGCATCGAGCAGGATGTCCTCGTCGATCAGGAACGAGGTGGTATGCCGGCCATCCCCGATGCCCCCGTTGCAGCCCAAGACCCGTACCCGCATCCCTCGCTCCGTCTCATTTGCTCGTATAGGTGAACACCCCGTCCCAGTCGGCCGGCGGCGGCTGGACGCGGAAATGACTGATCCGCTCCAAATATACCCCGTAAAGCTTCTCGGGTGTTTCCTCGTTCAACGCACGCAATGCCGTCTCGGCGGCATCCCAGCGCTGTGCCTGGTAGTCGGCCAGGGCCGCCTCGAACCGCTCGGCCGAGCGCAGAACGGCCTCGGCCAGCTCGGCCTTGAGCCCGAGCGGCTGGTAGATCGCCACCGGCTGCGCCTTGCCCTTCACCCGCACCCGGTCGATCAGGCGGAAGGCGATGTCCGGGCAGGCCGCCCGCGTCGCCTCGCCGCAGAGCACGCCCACACCGTACTGCTTGGTCAGGCCTTCCAGGCGCGAGGCCAGATTCACCGCATCGGACATCACCGTGTAGGCCATGCGAAAACTCGAGCCCATGTTGCCCACGCTCATGCGGCCGGTGTTGACGCCGACCCCGATCTTCACCGCCGGCCAGCCCCGGGCCTCGAGCTGCGGGTTCAGCTCGGTCAGCGCCTGCTGCATGGCCAGGGCGGTGAGCACGCCGTCGCGCGCATGCTGCTCGTTGCTCAGGGGGGCACCCCAGAAGGCCATGATGGCATCGCCGATGTATTTGTCGATGGTGCCGCGATGTTCCTGCACCACGCGGGTCATGGCCGAGAGATAGACGTTGAGCATCTCGGCCAGCTCGGCCGCCTCGAGCCCTTCCGAGATGCTGGTGAAGTCGCGGATGTCGGAGAACAACACCGTCATCACCTTCGACTGGCCGCGCAGGCTGTAGCGGGCCGGGTCCTTGGCCATTTCCTCCACCAGTTCGGGCGGCACATACTGGCCGAACAAACGGGTGATCAGGTGTTTGGCCCGGGCCTCGACGAAGAAGCCGTAGCTCATGTTGAGGATGAACAAACCGGCCAGGGCGATGAGCAGGCTGGCCGGGGCCAGGCTGAGCTGCAGGCCGGCCCAGGCATAGACATCGAATGCCAGGGTGAGGAACAGCAGGCCCAGGACCACCGCCGCGGCCCAGAGCGGCGCGGCGAACGGCAGCCAGAGGGCGAGCAGCAGGCCGAGCAGGGCCAGCGCACCGAAGTTCCAGGAGCGGGCATGGGCCGGCTCCCACTTGAGGCTGCCGTCGAGCAGGCCGGAAACCAGGTTGGCATGAATCTCCACGCCGGGGAAGGCCTTGGCGGTCGGCGTGACGCGCAGGTCCATGACGCCGGGCGCGGTCGAACCGATCAGCACCAGGCGTCCCTCCAACGCGGCCGTGGGCACCCGGCCATGGATGACATCGGTGGCAGACACATAGCGATAGGCCCGCTCGGCCCGGTAAGGCACCAGCACCATGGCGTTCTCATCCAGCGGCGCCGCAATGCCGTCGAGCCCCAGCCTGGCCGCACTGCCCGCCCAACCCTGGCCCGGCAACACATCAATCTGAGTGAGCCCGAGCCCGGCACGCACCAGGCTCAAGGCCAGGTCGCCGTAGCATTGCCCCTGATACGCGATCAGCAGCGGCTGACGCCGGATCACCCCGTCGAAATCGGGCTGGACGTTGAAAAAGCCGGCAGTGACGGCCTGTTTCTGCAAGCGCACCAAATTGGCGCCATAGCCCGTGGCCGCCAGCGGCCGCACGCCGTGGACCGCCAGCCGATCGCAGGCCAGCAGCGGCTGAGGCAAGGCGCCGACCCGGCCGGCCAGCGGCCCGAAGCCGAAGTAATAGCCCAACACCACCGGACCCTTGGCCAGGGCCTGGGCCAGGCGTGCGTCGTAATCCAGGCCGGGGGCAACCCGCTCGAGCAGGCGGGCGAATCCGGTCTCGCCCGCCAAGGCCTCGCGCGCGAGGTTTTCCAGCACCGGCAGGCCGGAGCTCTGGTCCGGTTCGGCGAATACGATGTCGAAGCCGACCGCGGCCACGTCGTATTGCTCGAACAGGTTTTGCGTCAGGCGTGCGGTTTCCTTGCGCGGCCAGGGCCAACGGCCGATCTCGCGCAATGATTTCTCGTCGATGTCGACGATGACCACGCGCTCGTCCACCCCCTGCGCCCGGAACAGCCGCAGCTTCAGATCGTATAGCGCGGCATCGATCTTCTCGATGAAAAACAGGTGATACGCCCCGGCGGCATGGCCCAGCAGCAGTGCGAGAAACACCAGGCTGACCGCCAATTGCCCGAGGAATCGGCGGCTGCGCTGAGTCATTTCAGACGATAGAAGCGCTTGTCGACCAGGCGACCTTCGGGCAGGCCGGGGCCGGCCGCTTCCGCCGCCTCGCCCAGCCGGGCCAGGCGGTCCTCCGGATGGGGATGGGTCTTGTAGAGCAGGGCCAGGCGGCTGTCCTGGGCCGGCACGTGACCGATCTCCTGCAACACCGCCGGCAGGGCGTAGGGATCATAGCCGGCGCGCGCCGTCAGCACCATGCCGATGCGGTCGGCCTCGTACTCGGCGTCCTTGTCGAGCGAGCGGGCGACGATCTCGGCGCCGTTGCCGATCAGGTTCTGGATGACCTGGCTGCGATTGCCCAGGCGTTGACCGAACAGGCCGCCGACCGCGGCAATCATCTGCGACTGCTGCAGCAGCTTGAGATGATGCTGCCGGATGACGTGACCGATCTCATGGCCGAGCACTGCCGCCAGTTCCGCCTCGTTCTGCAGCCGCCGGTACAGTCCCTTGGTGACGAAGACATAACCGCCGGGCGCGGCGAAGGCGTTGATGTCCTCGCTCTCGATCACGCCGAAGCGCCAGGCCAGATCCGGCCGCTCGCTGGTACTGGCAACCCAGCGGCCGACCCGGTTGACGTAGCGCTGCAGGGCGTCGTCCCGCACCAGGGGCGCGGCGCCCAACAGGTTGCCGGCGATCTGCTGGCCGATCAGGCGTTCCTGCTCGGGCGTGGTCTGGCCGGCGAGCAGGGCGCCGATCAGGTTGCCGAGAGGGGCATTGTTGTTGTTCCCGTTCGCCGCTGCCTCCTGGGCCGAGGGGCCGGTCTGCACCCCGCCCAGCACCCCGCGCAGCAGGCCGCCGAAATCGGCCGCCTGGGCCAAATTGGCCGTCACAAGCCAGGCAAATATCAAAATGAAGCTTCTCATGGCTGGCCGCTCCTCTCACCCTCACCGCGCGCGGCTGTCTGGGGTGCCGGCAGATAGGCCAGCTCACGCCGAGCAAGGCCCGCCTCGGCCGCAAAACGCGCCGCCTCCGCCTGGGTCACGGCATAGCTTTCCAGCCGCTCGAGCTGGCGCGGGTCATACTGCGCCAGCTTGAGCTCCTCCTCGCTCAGACCGCGCACCCCGGCCACGGCAACCACCCGGCCCGGATCGCGCCGGGTCGTGCCCAGCGCCAGCACACCGGCCAGCTCGCCCGCCACGTCGGTCTGGGCTGCCGCCCCGCCGCGCACCGAGAGCAGGCGCACCCAGCCGGTCCGGTTGCCCACCTGGATCTGGCTCCAGGCGCCCTGCCGACCTAGCATCTCGACCGTCTGGCCCTTGGCCACAGTGCCGAGCAGCGGGGCGGTCGCCGCGGGTGCGCTGCGCAAACTGTCATCGCGCAACATCACGCCGGGCGCGGCCCAGACCGGCAGGGCGGCCAGTGCCAGCAGCGCACAACACATTCGGAGAGATTTCATGTCGATCGCCTCGCTTAAGTCCCTTTGGCAATGATACCCAGCCCTACTCTTCCATGCATTATGATCGCGCCATGCGCTGGCTCATCGAACTGCTCACCCGAAGCGGCGACGCCCTGATCGCCCATCTGCTTCCTACGGGACGCGTGTTGCGCTTCGGCGCCATCGCCCTGGCCGGCATCTTTTCCCCCGGCCTCTACAACAGCGCCACCCGCACCGTGGTGCAGAAACAGATCTATTTCACCGCCTGGCAGATCATCGGCAGTTTCAGCCTGTTCGCCGCCCTGCTCAGCCTGCTCTTGATCCAGATCACCATCACCGCCACGCGGAATTACGGCTTGGGCGACTATGCGCTCGAAGTGGTGTTGCGCGTTTTGGTGATCGAACTGCTGCCGCTGATCACCGCCTTGTTCGTGGCCCTGCGCTCGGGCGCCGCGATCAACGCCGAGGTGGCGCTGATGAAGATCACCAATGAAATCGAGGCCCTGGCCGAGGTCGGCGTCGATGCCATGCGCCTGGAATTTCTGCCGCGCGTGATCGGTGGCGTGATCTCGGTGCTGGCCCTGACCGCCACGGTCAGCCTGACCGCCCTGGTGCTGGCCTATCTCAGCCTGTATGGCCTGCAAATCCACGGTCTGGCCGCCTTCAGCCAGGTGCTGGGCCAGGTCTTCTCGCCCGGCCAGGTGTTCGGCCTCTGGCTCAAGTGCCTGCTGTTCGGTCTGGCGGTGACGGTGATCCCGATCGCCGCCGGCCTCGATGCGCCGCACAAACTGTTTTTCGCGCCGATCGCCGTGCTCGCGGGCATGGTGCGGCTGTTCTTCGCCCTGATGCTGATCGAGGTCGGATCATTAGCGATCACCTACCTCTAATTTTCGTCGACAGCGACGCCGAACGGCGCGCCTGGCTGGCGGCCCATCCCGATGCCGTGCAGGTCTCGGCGGAACTGCCCCTGCGCGCGAACTTGTCGGTGCTGGAGAATATCGCCCTGGTGCCGCAGTATCGTGACAACCGGCCGACCCGCCAGGCCGAGCAGCAGGCCTGGCAGCTGCTCGAACGCCTGAACCGGACCGCGTGCGCCGGCTTGCGCGACCCCGACCTCGACAGCGAGCAGCGTTTTGTCGCCAAGCTGCTGCGGGTGGTCATCGGCCGGCCGCCTATAATCGTGATCGAGCGGCCGGGGCTGCTGTTGCCGGACAGCCACTACCCGAGCCGGCTGGCCGATTGCCTGGCTAAACTGGAAGACGAGATCAACACGCTCTGGATCGTGGACTATCGATGGAACGCCCCGCTCTACCCACCCATCTGATCAAGCATCTCGGGCTCAAGGTCAGCCTGCTGGTCGGCACCACCGTCTTTCTCGCGCTCGGCTTCCTCGGCTACACCTTGTTCGCGCGCGGGCTGTTCGAGCCGACCCGCACCCTCACCCTGATCGCCGAGGACGTCAGCAACGTCAGCATCGGCATGCCGCTCAATTTCTCCGGCTTTCCCATCGGCCAGGTCAAGCGCATCACTTTGACCGAGCAGGGCCAGGGCCGGATCGAGATCGAGGTGCCGACCCGGCATGAGCGCTGGCTGCGCTCGACCAGCGTGTTCACCCTGCAAAAGCCCCTGGTCGGTGGCGCCAAGATTCGGGTCTTCAGCACCGATCTTGCCGCCCCGCCGCTCGCCGAGCACGCCCTGCCGCCGCTCTATACCGGCGACATGACCGAGGAACTGCCGCTTTTGATCACCCGGGCCAAGAACCTGCTCGACAATCTGGAACGCATGACCCACGAAGGCTCCCACCTGGACCAAAGCCTGGCCCATGTGAACACGGTGACCGGGCGCATGGCCGGCCGGTATGGCGTGCTGGAAGGCGTGCTCGGCAGCGCCGACCAGGCGAAGAAGGTGGTCGATGCGGTCGATCAGGCCAACCGGCTGCTCGACACCCTCAACGGCGTCTCGCTCAAGATGGATCGGCGCGTGTTCGGCCAGAACGGGGTGATGGACCAGACCGATCAGGCCCTGAGCCAGGTCAACGCCCTGCTGCAACAGACGCGCGACAGCCTGAAAAAGGCCGACGCCATCCTGGCCAACGCCCAGGAGGCGAGCGGCGACCTCGCCCTGCTGCGCGGCGAGATCGACGACAGCGTGCGCAAGCTCAATCACCTGATCAACGAGATCAATCGCAAATGGCCGTTCGCGCGCGAGGTGGAGGTGAAGCTGCCATGAAGCCGCGCGCCCTGCTCGTCCTGTGGGCCCTGCCCCTGCTCGCCGCCTGCGCCGGCACGCCGCCGCCACCCGACTGGAAGCTGAATGCGGTCGAACACCTGGAGCGCTACCAGCAGCGCTGGCTGGAAGGCGACAGCCGCGCGGCCGAACGGAATTTCGCCAGGGCGCGCAGCGAACTGGCCAGGACCGGCCGGCTCGATCTGGCGGCCCGGGCCGAACTCATCCGCTGTGCCAGCCGGATCGCCGGTCTCGATTTCGCACCCTGCACCGAATATGCCAAGCTGGCGGACTACGCCGCGGCCGAAGAGGCCGCCTATGCCCGCTTCCTCGCCGACGACTGGCAAGGTCTGAATGCCGCCCTGTTGCCACGCCACTACGCCGAACTGACCGCGGCCAAGGATGCCGGTCAACGCAACCGCGTCGTCCAAACCATCAAAGATCCGGCGGCCCGGCTCATCGCCAGCGCCCTGCTGCTCAAATCGGGCGAGATCATGCCCGAGACCCTCGCCGCGGCGCAGACCACTGCCGCCGAACAGGGCTGGCGCCGGCCCCTGCTCGCCTGGCTGCATGTGCTGCATCAGCGCGCCGAAGCCGCCGGTGACCGGGCGGCCACGGACCGGCTGCAACGCCAGATCGAACTCGTGCTCTCGGCCCAACCCGGCTCGCCTTGACCAGCCCCGAGGGCGCTTTGCGACAGGGGCTTTACAGGGTGGTACGTTCCCACTACGCTTGTCGCGGGCTCGTGAAGTCCAACCCTTTTTGATGGAGGAGATACCTAAATGCAGAAAGCCCTCGCCACCCTGTTCACTGTTGGCCTGCTCACCGCGCCGGCTGCCGTCGCAGCGCCCCTGATGTCCGCCGAATGGGCGGCCCAGGCCTGCCAGCAATGGAACAAAACCCCGGCTTTGACGGATGAACTGGCCGACAAGTGGATCAAGAACGACAAAGGCCGCGGCTACAAGATCATGCAGATGTATCGCACCGACTGCGGCGAGACGACCAAAGTGGAAATGAAAATCCAGCCGCAGGGTGGCAAGGCCCTGTGCACCTATGGCGGCAAGGTGCAGACCGCCAACCTGGACCTCGCGGTGGATTACGTCATGCACGCCGAGACCAAGCGCTGGCGTGAAATGGGCGCCGGCGAATACGGCCCCATGCGCGCCATGATGTTCGGCCGTCTGCAGTTCTCCGGCCCCAAGGGCGAGGCCATGAGCGTGATGGGCCCGTTCGAGCAGTTCCTGCTCATCCCCGGCAAGGTGCCGGGTGATGACGCCTGTCCGGCCAAATAAGCCCACCGCCAAAGCGAAAAAAGCCCGCGTCACGCGGGCTTTTTTCTTGGTGCCGCTCGCTCAGTGCATTTGCGTGGGCATCTGTTCCACGGGAAAGCCGGTGCGAATCTCCTCCGGCGTCGCCGGGCGCACCGCCAGGATGTCAACCACGCACACCGCATTCTGGCCGGCCAGGGGATGGTTGCCGTCGAGCGTGACTTTGCCATCGGCGATCTTCACCGTGCGGAAGGTGATCACCTCGCCTTGGGCGTTCTGCGCCTCGGCTTCGCCGCCGAGCCGGCGCAACTGGGGTGGCACGTTGGCGAGATCCTCGATCACCACCAGATTGGGATCGGCCGGGCCAAAACCCTCCTCGGGCGTGAGCCTCACCTCGACCCGGTCGCCCACCCTATGCCCCTCCAGGCTGCGTTCGATCTTCTCGAACAGACCGCTGCCGGCCCCCTGGACATAACCCGTCGGCACGTCGTTCTGGCCCATGACCTGCCCGGCCTCGTTCAACACCGAATAAGTCATGAATACGACCTTGTTCCGGCTCACCACATCGTCACTCATGACGCACTCCTGAAAATAAGGTGGACATTCTAGCGCAAGCCCGGCTCAGCCCTGGCCGCGTCGCATCACCCCGCCGGCCTCGGCCGCCCCGCCGCCACCGCTGATCGGCACCTCAAGGGCCACCGGACTGGGCAGTTTGAGCAGCCCGTAAAGCTGTTTGAGCTTGGCCCGATAGAGCTGATCGAAGGCCTGGACGCTCTCGGCCGGGTTGTAATCACCGAACCACCAGAACCAGTCGGAACTCTCGCAGGATTTGAGCAGGCGTTCGGCCTCGGTACGGGCCGCTTGCGTCAGGCGCCCCGCGCGCAGGGCCTGGTCGTAGGCCTGCTTGGCCGCGCACAAGAGATCCCAGGCCCGGTTTTTCGCGGCATCGCCCATCCAGGTGCTGAAGTCGCCATAGACCCAGGTGCCGGCGACCAGCCGGGGCAGCGTGCCGACGCCGTTCGCCTTGAGTTCGAGATATTCCGCAAAGGTGGTGGTGCGAATGTCCGGGTGACTCGACAGCGTCTTGTACAACTCCGAGAGGAAATAATAGCCGTTGTAGGGGTAGTACTCCCAGGCGTTTTCCCCGTCCAGGATCACGGTCACTACGGCCTCGCCGCCCGCGGTTTCGCGCTGGATCGTCTCCAGGCCGTGCATGAAATGGCGCACCGCATCGCTCGCCCACCAGCTTTTGTATTCGAAGCCGATCAGGTCCGACAGGTGATCGTCCCGAAAGAAACAACAGGTGTCGATACCCGGCAGGCGATAGGGGCGATAGGCCCAAGCCGCCTTGTGGCTCAGGTCGACCCCGGCGGCCTGCAGGCTGTGGCGCAGCACGCCCTCGCCGCTGGCCACCCAACGCGCACCGGCCTCGGCCATCAGGCGCAACACCGGTTCCGACAGGCCGCCTTCGGCCGGCCAGAAGCCGACCGGCGCCCGGCCGAAATGGCTGCGATGGCTCTCGATGGCGGCCTGGATATGCGCCCGCACCCGGTCCGTGCCACCGGGATAGGCGGGGCTGCCGGGCAGGCTGGCTGCCGGCCGTGCCTCGCGCACCGCCTGAAAGTCGATCAGCAGGGGGGCCATGGGATGGCTGTGCGGCGTGCTGGACAGCTCGATCTGGCCCCGTTCGGCCAGGGCACGATAACGCGGCAACAAACCGCTCAGCACATCGCCGATGAGTTGAAACAGGCCGCGCCGATCCGCCAGGCTGAAGCCCCGGCCTTTCTGCAACAGGGCGAGGACGAAGGGCCGGTCACGCCGCACGGTCTCGCCGGTCCAGGCCAGGTGATACCAGGTCACCAGATCGGCCAGATACTGACCGGAAAGATAGTTCAGACTGGCTGGCTCGCTCTTGAGCCGCTCATACATCTCGTGCAGCATCCGGTAGGCCGGAAACGGCTCCACCATGGTCGGATAGTTCAGGCGGAAACAGGCCGCGATCAGTTCGGCCTTGGCGGTCTCATCCAGCCGATCCAGCTCCGGCTCGATCAACCAGGCCAGGAGCCGATCGCGCGGCTCGCCGCGGGCAAACTGGCCGACGTAGTCGTCCAGCTGCTCGACCAGACTCGGTACGAAATTCACCACCGCCCGCACGTCGGGTGCCGCCTCCAGATGCGCCACCATGTCGGAGTAGTCCTTCAGCGCATGCAGATAGGTCCAGGGCAGGCGGTATTCACCGCGCTCGGTGCGGTAATCCGGTTGATGGAAATGCCAGCAGAAGATCAGATGCAGCACACCTACCTCGGGTCGGAATGCGGCATCAGCGCACGTAATGGAGATTCATGCCCAGCATCTCGGAAGTCACCAGGGTTACCCCCTGCGCGGTGACGTAGAAACGCTTGGCATCCGCTTCGTGGTCGACCCCGATGTTCATGCCGGCCGGGATCTGACAACCTCGATCGATCACCACCTTTTTCAGCACCGCCCCGGCGCCGATGCGGGCCCCGGGCAGGACCACCGCCTCTTCCAGATAGGCCCCCTCGGCGACGTGCACGTTGGAAAACAGCACCGAGCGCCGCACGACGGCACCGCTGATGATGCAACCGCCGGAGACGGTGGAATCGACCGCCATGCCACGCCGATGGTCATCGTCGAACACGAACTTGGCCGGCGGCAGCTGCTGCTGATCGGTCCAGATCGGCCAGTCCCTGTCGTAGATGTTGAGTTCCGGCGTCACCCGGGCCAGATCGAGATTGGCCTCCCAATAGGCGTCGACCGTGCCGACGTCGCGCCAGTAGGGCTTCTCGCCTTCGGCGTAGACGCAGCTGTCGGTGAAGCTGTGGGCGTAGATCCGGTAACCCGACTTCAGCATGTGCGGAATCACGTCCTTGCCGAAATCGTGCTCGGAGTGGGGATCGTCGGCATCCCGGATCAGCTGCTCGTAGAGGAAGGCGGCATTGAAGACATAGATGCCCATGGAACACAGCGCCGTATCCGGCTTGCCCGGCATGGCCGGCGGATTGGCCGGCTTCTCGACGAACGAGGTCACCCGCGCGTCGTCATCGACCGCCATCACCCCGAAGGCCGAGGCCTCGGTCAGCGGTACCTCCATGCAGGCCACGGTCATGTCGGCCTCGTTGCGCACGTGGTCGGCCAGCATCTCGCCGTAGTCCATCTTGTAGATGTGATCGCCCGCCAGGATCAGCACGTATTCCGGCTTGTAGATGCGCAGGATGTCGAGGTTCTGGAACACCGCGTCGGCCGTGCCCTTGTACCAGGACGACTCGTCCACCCGCTGCTGGGCCGGCAGCAGCTCGATGAATTCGTTGAACTCGCCGCGCAAAAAACCCCAGCCGCGCTGGATGTGCTTGATCAGGGAATGCGCCTTGTACTGGGTGAGCACCCCGATGCGGCGAATGCCGGAATTGATGCAGTTGGACAGGGGAAAATCGATGATGCGGAACTTGCCGCCGAACGGCACGGCCGGCTTGGCGCGCCAGTCGGTGAGATGTTTCAGCCGGCTGCCCCGGCCGCCGGCCAGGATCAGGGCCACGGTGCTCTTGGTCAGGACACTGATAAAGCGCGGATATTCCCTCTGCACGGCACGTCCCCTACAAATCTCGCCACAGTGAATCGGCTTCACTTATCATGATAGCTCGAAACCCGAATGGCTTCGTGACAGAGATGACACCACCCACCCGACTGGACCGGCTTTTTTCGGCCCGCTGCCATGACCCGTTCAGCATTCTCGGCTTGCATCAGTCGGGCAGTGAGCATCTGATCCGGGTGTTCCGGCCGAATGCCGATGCGGTGAGCCTGCTGCTGGCAGGCGACGAGATCCCGCTCGAGCGTACCGACAAGCGCGGCCTGTTCGAATGGCACGGTGACCTCAAGCCGCCGCTGCCGCCCAAGCTGCGCAAGCCCTACCGCCTGAAATTCCGCGAAGGCGGCCAGACCTTCGAGCAATACGATCCTTATTGTTTCGAGCCGATCCTGTCCGAACACGACCTGCATCTGTTCAATGAAGGCCGCCTGCTCGAGGCCTATCGGGCGCTCGGCGCCCATCCCCACACCTTGCAGGGGGTCGAGGGCGTGCGCTTCGCGGTGTGGGCACCGAATGCCGAACGGGTCTCGGTGATCGGCGATTTCAACCGCTGGGACGGCCGGGTGCATCCCATGCGGGTGCGCGGCAGTTCCGGCGTGTGGGAACTGTTCATCCCCGGCCTGATGCCCGGCGACTACTACAAATACGAGATTCGCAACCGCCACACCGGCGAGATCCGCATCAAGAGCGACCCGTATTGCCAGGCCTTTGAGCTGCGTCCGGGCAGCGCGGCCCGGGTGCCGGCTGTGAGCCAATATGCCTGGGGCGACGAGGCCTGGCTGCAGGCGCGGGCCAAGCGCGATTGGCTGCACGCGCCGATGAACATCTACGAAGTGCACGCCGGCTCCTGGCGCCGGCATTATGACGGCCGCTTCTACAATTACCGCGAACTGGCCGATGCCCTGATCCCCTATGTGCGCGACCTGGGCTTTTCCCACATCGAGTTCCTGCCGCTGACCGAACACCCGCTGGACGAATCCTGGGGCTATCAGACCACGGGCTATTTCGCCCCCAGCTCGCGCTTCGGCAGCGCCGACGACCTGCGTTATCTGATCGACCAGTGCCACCAGGCCGGCATCGGCGTCATTTTGGACTGGGTGCCCGGCCACTTTCCCATGGATGACTGGGCCCTGGCCCGGTTCGACGGCACCGCCCTGTACGAGCACGAAGACCCGCGCCTGGGCCTGCACCAGGACTGGGGCACCCACATCTTCAACTACGGCCGGCGCGAGGTGGCCGGCTTCCTGCTCTCCAGCGCCTATTACTGGCTCAAGGAATTCCACATCGACGGCCTCAGGGTCGATGCCGTCGCCTCCATGCTCTACCTCGATTACTCGCGCAAGGCGGGCGAATGGCTGCCCAACAAGTATGGCGGCCGGGAAAATCTGGAGGCGATCGACTTTCTGCGCGAGATGAACGTCATGGTGCACGAGCGCTTCCCCGGCGCCCTCACCTTCGCCGAGGAATCGACCGCCTGGCCCATGGTCTCGCGCCCGGTGTATCTGGGCGGCCTCGGCTTCTCGATGAAGTGGAACATGGGCTGGATGAACGACACCCTGAGTTATTTCCAGCTCGACCCGATCTACCGCCGTTACCACCACAACTACCT
>DDKN01000033.1 GCA_002339725.1 Thiobacillus sp. UBA2597 | reverse complement strand
CGCGCGGACATCCAGATCACCAAGGACAAAGGCGAGCTGGTGGTGATGCCGGCCGCCGCCACCCTGGGCGATGTGGTCAAGGCGCTCAATGCGGTCGGCGCCACCCCGCAGGACCTGCTCGCCATCCTGCAGGCGATGAAGGCGGCCGGCGCCCTGAAGGCGGAGCTCGAAATCATATGATCGCCACGCCCGCGCTGGCCGACCGCCTGGCCGTCGACGTCAACAGCGCCGCCGCACTGCGGGCCAAGGCGCGCGCCGGCGACGATTCGGCCCTGCGCGCCGCCGCCAAGGAATTCGAGGCCATGATGCTCAACATCATGCTCAAAACCATGCGCGAGACCCGTTTCATCGACCAGGAGGCCGATCCCTTCGGCAGTCAGACCGTCCAGCTCTATCGCGAGCTGCTCGACCAGCAGTGGGCGCGCAAGATGAGCGAGGGCAAGGGGCTGGGCTTCGCCGACATGCTGTACCGGCAATTCAAGGCGCAGGCCGAACTGGCCAGCCAGAGTGCGCAGGCGCCGGCCGTGCCGCCGGCGGCCGGTGGTTTTCCGCTGGCGCCGCCGGCCGAGCGGGCCTTTCCGCTCGAGCCGGCGATTCCGGCAACGCCTGCCGCCAAGCCGGCCGGCGAGCAGGCACCGGCTGGCCAGGATGCGCGCCAGGCCTTCCTTGAGCGTTTGCGGCCGCACGCCGAGGCGGCGGCGCAGCAGCTCGGCGTGCCGGCCGAATACATCCTGGCCCATGCCGCGCTGGAATCGGGCTGGGGCCGGCGCGAGATCGCCCGGGCCGACGGCAGCCCCAGCCACAACCTGTTCGGCATCAAGGCCGGCAGCCGTTGGGAGGGCCAGACCACGGACGTCACCACCACCGAGTATCGCTACGGTCTGCCGATCAAGCAGGTCGAGCGCTTTCGCGCCTATGGCGGCTATGGCGAGGCCTTCGACGACTACGTCCGTTTGCTGCGCGCACGCTATGGCGAGGCCCTGGCGGGCGATGCGCGCAGCTTCGCCTTTGGTCTGCAACAGGGGGGCTATGCCACCGATCCGGGCTATGGCGCCAAGCTCTACCGCCTGATCCAGGCCTTGGCTTGATTATTGAATGAAGCCGATACGCATCGGCAAGGAGTGAAGCATGGGTATGGGGATTTTCGGCATTGCCTATTCCGGCCTCGACGCCGCGCGGGCCGGCATGGTGACCACCCAAAGCAACATTTCCAACGTCAACACCCCGGGCTTTCACCGGCGCGAGGTGGCCCAGGCGGCGGCGCCGGCTTCGTTCACCGGCAGCGGCTATCTGGGCAGCGGGGTGTCGGTGCAATCGGTGCTGCGGGTATACAGCCAATTCCTCGACACCGAGGTGCAGATCAGCCAGGCACTGACCGAGCGCTACAACAGCTATGCCGTGTATGCCGATGCCATCGACCGCATGCTGGGCGACCCGAATACCGGCCTGAACGGCGCCATGCAGCAGTTTTTCGACGCGGCGAACGATGTCGCCAACGAGCCGACCTCGACCGCCGCGCGCCAGAGCCTGATCACCAGCGGCAATGTCCTGGCCAACCGCTTCCACAGCCTGGACGCCTCGCTCGCCACCATGCAAAAGAGCATCAATGACCAGATCGGGCAGATCGTCAACCGGGTCAATGAATACACCCGGCAGATCGCCGACCTGAACGGGCGCATCGGCCGTTTCGAGGCCAGCACCGGCCAGCCGGCGAACGACCTGATCGACATGCGCGGCCAGCTGATCGAGGAATTGAACAAGCTGATGGACGTGAAGGTCCTCGAGCAGAACGGCAACATCGATCTCTATATCGGCAGCGGCCAGTCCCTGGTCAGCGGCGCCACGGTGAACCGCCTGACCACCATCCCCAATCCCCACGACCCGGAAAACCTGGTGCCGGCCTTCGTGCAGACCGGCAGCACCTTGCCGCTGGACAGCCGGCTGGTGACGGGTGGCAGTCTGGGCGGGCTCCTGGCCTTCCGGGAGGAAATACTCAAACCCGCCCAGAATGCGCTGGACCGGCTGGCCTATGCCATTACCGAGCAGTTCAATGACATTCACAACGACGGCGTCGATCTGAACGGCAACCTCAACGTCGATTTCTTCAAGCCGGCCGGCTCGATCACCACCCAGACCGCGCTGGGCCTGAACACGCCGGCTTCGCCCACGACCATCAGTCTCACCATCGTGGCGCCGAGCCAGCTGACCGGGAGCGATTACATCCTGTCCTACAGCACGGCCAGCGGCAGCTACACGCTGACCCGGCTGACGGACGGCACCAATTGGACGCTCAGCCCGCCCTCTCCGATGGCCGCCACGGGCGAAGGCTTCACCCTCGATGATGGCGGCGTGGTGCCGAATGACGGGGATCAATGGTTGATCCGTCCGGCCCACGACGCCGCGCGCCAGATCGGGGTGGCCGTGCTCAGCCCGACCCAGATCGCAGCGGCCAAGTCCAACCCGCAGGCCAAGTGGCCCGCGCTGGCCTTTGCCGATGCCGCCAATACCGGGACGACGCCGATCGGCAGCCCGGTGCTGACCACGAACCCGGCGACCGATGCCAACCTGCTGCAGCCAATCACCATCACCTATAACGCGGGCACGTCGCAGTATGTCGTGACCGGCACCATCAGCCCGCCTGCCGGCCCGGCACCGGTCAACATCGCGCGCGTGCCGGGCACGGATACGGTGATCTCGGTCAATGGCTGGTCCGTGGTGATGGGCGACAGTGCCAGCGCGCCGGCCAATGGCGATGTCTATTATGTGCGGCCGACCGTTTCGAATCTGGCGGCCAGCGCCAACGTGGGCAACGCGAACAGCAGCGTGACGATCAGCCCGCCCGCCTTGACGGCGGTGCCACCGGTCGATCCGAATCTGGCGCAGCCGATCAGGATCACCTACGACGCGCTCAATGCGCGCTATGTCCTGAGCGGGACCATGACCACGCCGCCACCGGGGCCGCCCGTGGGCACCGTCGCCCGGGTGGCGGGGGTCGATACCGTGATCGCGGTGAACGGTTGGAGCGTGATCCTGAGCGACGGCGCCGCGCCCCCCGCCCACAACGATGCCTTCACCGTCAGCTTCAATGGCTTGGGCGACAACAGCAATGCCCGTGCCTTCGCCGCCCTGCAGACCGCGGGCACCAGCATCGAAGGCAGCATGACCTATGCCAATGCCTACGGTCAGCTGGTCAGCTTCGTGGCCAACCAGACGCGCGAGGCCAAGGTGACGGGTGAGGCCCAGAAAAGCCTGCTCAAGGATGCCCAGACCCAGCGTGACAACATTTCAGGGGTGAACCTGGACGAAGAGGCGGTGCGCCTGGTGCAGTATCAGCAGGCCTACCAGGCCGCAGCCAAGGCGATCCAGGTTGCCACCACCCTGTTCGACGAGTTGCTGTCGATTGGCCGATAGGAGGGTTGAATGCGTATCGGTTCCGTGAGTTTCTTCGAGGCCAGCCAGGCCGGCATGCAATACCAGCAGAGTGCCATCGCGCGCCTGAGCGAGCAGATCGCGACCGGCAAGAAAAACCTGCAACCGGCCGACGACCCGGTGGCCAGCCATACGGCGATCAATCTGACCAATGTCATGGCGGTGCGCAGCCAGTATGCCGACAATCAGGCGCATGCCGACCGCCTGCTCAAGCAGCAGGGCGTCGTGCTCAAGCAGCTGCGCGATTCGATCATCACCATCCGCGACACGGCCCTGCAGTTGAGCGCGCCTTACGCGGAATCCCAGCGTGAATATGTGGCCCAGCAGCTGCAGCTCTATTTCGACCACATCATGAACCTGGCCAATGAGCGGGATTACCAGGGCAATTACCTGTTCGCCGGCACGGCGGTGCGCACCCGGCCCTATGTGCCGTTCCAGCCGCTCGATCCCGGGGTGACGCCGCCCGACACCGTGGCGAACTACACCGAGGTGGTGCGCTATCAGGGCGACGAGGGCGCGATCAACATTGCCATCGACGCAAACCGCAGTGTCCAGGTGAACGAACCGGGCTCGTACCTGTTCGGCGATGTCTTCGAGGCGATCTACAACCTCAAGCAGGCGGTGGACGTGAGCCGGCCCAACCCGGCCATTCCGCCGGTGCGCGATCCCGAAACCGCGACGCAATACGCCGGTGACCAGGATGACAGCTTCACCCTGACCGCGGACGACATCAACACGGCCGTGGCCAAGCTGGGGCAGATGCTGGATCGCCTGGAGCGCCTGCAAACCCGGGTGGCGGGCGCCCAGCTCGAGGTGGACGCCGCGCGCAAGAGCACGGCCAGCCTGCTCAACCAGGACAAGGATGCCCTGGCCCGGCTGGAGGAGGTCGACCAGGCCGCCGCCATCATGGAGCTGCAGACGCGCCAGACCTCCCTGGAGGCGGCCCAGCGCACCTTCGCCCGGGTGTCGGGCGCATCGCTGTTCGATTACCTATAACCACACGATCAGAGACCGGTCTCGCTCCGGACCTTCACGCCTGAGCCGTGCGCGGCTCAGGCGATTTCTTTCAGGAAGCCGCGCAGCAGGGCCAGGCGCTCGTCCAGGTTGGCCGATGCCTTGTCCAGCCGGATGCGGTCCTGGCCGGCCAGCTTGTATTCGCGCCGGGTCTGGATCAGCTTGATCAGCTTCATCGGGTCGATCGGCGGATTGGGCACGAACTGGATGCTGATCGCCTCCGGTCCGGCATCGAGTTTGCGGATGCCGTAGGGCTGGATCTCCAGGCGCAGCCGGTGGGTTTCCAGCAGCGCCTGGGCCGGCGCCGGCAGCAGGCCGAAGCGGTCGATCAGTTCCTCCTGCAGGGCGTCGAGCGCCTCCCTGCTGGCGCAGTTGGCCAGACGCTTGTAGAGCACCAGCCGCTCGTGCACGTCGGCGCAGTAATGTTCGGGCAGCAGGGCGGGGATGTGCAGGTTGATCTCGGCCGTGGCCGCCAACGGCGCCGTCATGTCCGGCTCCT
>DDKN01000073.1 GCA_002339725.1 Thiobacillus sp. UBA2597 | reverse complement strand
TCCGGCCGCCGCTGCGCGGCTTAGATTAGAGAGCGCGAGAGGATACACGCAACACGCGGTCAAAACAAGGCAGCAGCCGGCAAGCGGCGCTCTGACAAGTGCTAGAATGCCGGTCCTTGCGTCTGTTCGATGGCCTGCCATCCTCCATGAATTATCGTGTCATCCTGCGCGGGCTGGCCGTCATCGCCTCCCTGGCTCTCCTGGGTTATCTTGTCAAAACCACCCAGCTGGCCAGCCTGCTCGACGAGCAATGGATCGACCGCGAGGTGCGCGGCCAGGGGCTAAGCGGCGATCTGCTGTTCCTGGCGATCGGCGGTCTGGCCACCGCCATCGGCGTGCCGCGTCAGGTGATCGCCTTCCTTGGCGGTTATGCCTATGGCATCTGGACCGGCACCCTGCTGGCGACTCTGGCGGCCGGGCTCGGCTGCGTTCTGGCCTTTTACTATGCCCGCTTGCTGGGCCGTTCCCTGATTTCGGCGCGATACTCCGGCCGCATCCGCAAGCTGGACGACTTCGTCCAGAACAACCCGTTCAGCATGACCCTGCTCATCCGACTGCTGCCGGTCGGTAGCAACCTGGTGACCAACCTGGTGGCCGGCGTCTCCCGCGTGCGCAGCCTCCCCTTCTTCACCGCCTCCCTGCTCGGCTATCTGCCGCAGAGCCTGGTCTTCGCCCTGGTCGGCGGCGGGGTCCAGGTCGACAGCGCCTGGCACATCGTCCTCGGCGTCACCCTGTTCATCGTGGCCGGCATCCTGGGGGCGCAGCTTTATCACCGCTTCCGGCATGGCAAGAGTTTCGACGAGCAGGTCGACGCCAAGCTGGGCGAAGCCCCGGCGGAAAAAGGCTGAGCCGGCTTACCAGTTGGTCTCCCGTTCCGGCGTGGCCGAGATCTTGTGGATGGCCAGATCGGCGCCGTTGAACTCGGCCTCGGCGTCGAGGCGGATGCCCACCGTCAGCTTGAGCACGCCATAAACCACGAACCCGCCGATCAGGGCCAGCGCGATGCCGAGCAAGGTGCCGAACACCTGCGCGGCCAGGCTGACGCCGCCGAGGCCGCCCAGGGTCTGCAGGCCGAAGATGCCGGCCGCGATGCCGCCCCAGGCGCCGCACAGGCCGTGCAGCGGCCAGACGCCGAGCACGTCGTCGATGCGCCATTTGTTCTGGGTGATGGTGAACATCCAGACGAACAGGGCACCGGCGATCACCCCGGTTGCCAGGGCACCAGCCGGATGCATCAGATCCGAACCGGCACAGACCGCAACCAGACCGGCGAGCGGGCCGTTATGAATGAAGCCCGGGTCGTTGCGGCCGATCACCAGGGCCGCCAGGGTGCCGCCGACCATGGCCATGAGCGAATTGACCGCGACCAGGCCCGAAGCGGCCTCGACACTCTGGGCCGACATGACGTTGAAGCCGAACCAGCCGACGGTGAGGATCCAGGCGCCGAGCGCGAGGAAGGGGATGCTCGAGGGCGGATGTGCCGACATCAGACCGTCCTGGCGGTAACGGCCGCGCCGGGCGCCGAGCAACAGCACGGCCGGCAGCGCGATCCAGCCCCCCACGGCATGCACCACCACCGAGCCGGCAAAATCATGGAACTTGGCCTCGAAAGCGGCATTGAGCCAGTCCTGAAAGCCGAGGTTGTTGTTCCAGACCAGGCCCTCGTAGAAGGGGTAGACGAAGCCGACCAGGATGAAGGTGGCCGCCAGTTGCGGATTGAACTTGGCCCGCTCGGCGATGCCGCCGGAGATGATGGCCGGGATGGCGGCGGCGAAGGTGAGCAGGAAGAAGAACTTCACCAGGTCGTAGCCGTTCTTCTGGGTCAGGCTGCCCGCCCCGCTCATGAAGTCGACACCATAGGCCAATCCATAGCCGATGAAGAAATAGGCGATCGTCGACACGCTGAAATCGGTGAGGATCTTGACCAGGGCATTGACCTGGTTTTTCTTGCGCACCGTGCCCAGCTCGAGAAAGGCAAAGCCCGCGTGCATGGCCAGGACCATGACCGCCCCCATGAGCAAAAAAACTACGTCGGCACCGGATTTGAATGCGTCCATGAGCAGCTCCAACAATGAATCGGCTAATGGCAAGCAAGACCCGTGCCTTAAATTGGTGCATTAAGAATCAAGGGGTTGGAGCGGACGCACCAAAACAAAACGCCCCATGCAGGGGCGTTTTGCGTATTTGCGCACGCCTATGGTGCGTACTCAGCGCCGATCCTGTTCGTTTTCCATCCGGTCCAGTTCGGCCTCGAGTTCCTCCTCGGACAAGGGGCGGTAGCCTTCCTCTTCCGCTGCGGCCGAACCCTCGGCCTTTTTCTTCTCGATCAGGCCGGCCACCACGACGCCCACTTCATAGAGCAGCCAGAGCGGCACCGCGAGCATGATCTGGGAGATCACATCCGGCGGGGTGAAGATGGCGCCGATCACGAAGGCACCGACGATGACATAGGGGCGCGCCTGCTTGAACTGCTCGACGCTGACCATGCCCATGCCGGCCAGGGCCACGACCACGATGGGCACCTCGAAGGTGACCCCGAAGGCCAGAAACAGGGTGATGACGAAATCGAGATATTTGTTGATGTCGGTCATCACCGCCACCCCGGCCGGTGCAATGCTGACGATGAAACCAAACACCACCGGGAAAACCAGGAAATAGGCGAAGGCCATGCCGCACAGGAACAGCACCACGCTCGAGATCACCAAGGGCATGATGAGCTTCTTCTCGTGGGCATACAGCCCCGGGGCCACGAAAGACCAGGCCTGGTAGAGGATATAAGGCAAGGCACCGAGGAAGGCCGTCATCATGGCCACCTTGATCGGCACGAAAAAGGGGGTGACCACCTCAGTGGCGATCATTTGCCCCCCCTTGGGCAGCTTTTCCAGCAGGGGCTGCGCCAGCAGGGTGTACAGCTCGTTGGCGAAAGGGACCAGGCAGACGAACAGCACAACCCAGGCCAGCACGGCCCGGAGCAGCCGGTCGCGCATCTCGATCAGGTGTGAGATGAAGGTTTCCTGACTGTCCATGATCAGGCGGATTTGCCCCGATCGGGTGGCAGCGGCTCGAGCGGCAATTCCATCTGGGCCTGTTGCGGCTCCGCTGGCGACTCCTCCGGCGGCAGTTCCGACAGCAGGCTCGCCTGCTCCGGTTCGCCCGCCTCGGACTTGGCCGATGCCTCGGCAGCCGGCGGGGTGACAGCCCCGATCGTTTGCGCCAACGCCTGTTCCAGCTTGCTGGCCTCGGCTTGAACGGAACCGCTGGTCTCTTCGGCCACAATCTCAAAGCGCTGGGCGGCCGCCTGCATCTCCTTCTGAGCCTTGCGCAGCTCTTCCAGATGAATGTCGCGCTCGACGTCCTGCTTGACCTGGCTGACATAGCGATTGAGCCGGCCCAAGAGCGAACCGGCCGTGCGCGCCACCTTGGGCAGGCGTTCCGGCCCGATGACGATCAGGGCGACGACCCCGATCACCAGCAGTTCAGTGAAACCGATATCGAACATGAGATCGCTTCAGTTGGCCGTTGTCAGCCGGCAGCCGATGGCTGGCTGTCCGCTGCAGACGGCCGACTTTCAGCTCTGCTTCTTCTCCTTGACCTCGCCTTCGATGGTCGTGCCGCCGGCCTCGCCCTGACGCGGCAGCTCGGTCGGCTTGTTCTGCTCTTCCTTCATCGCATCCTTGAAGCCCTTGACCGCACCGCCCAGGTCGCTGCCGATGTTACGCAGCTTTTTGGTGCCGAAGACCAGCAGCACCACCGCCAACACGATCAGCCAATGCCAAATACTAAACCCACCCATCGCTCAAACTCCTCAAAAAAATAGCCGTCCCAACTCACATGGGCCGCAGGGCGCCCCCACCGAAGACATGGACGTGCAGATGGAAGACCTCCTGGCCACCGCCCTTGCCGGTGTTGATCATGGTGCGAAAGCCGTTGTCGAGACCCTGCTCCCTGGCCAACTTCGGTGCCAAAACCAGCATCTTACCCAAGATCTGACGATGCGCATCGGTACATTCGAACAGCGAAGCGACATGCAGCTTGGGGATCAGCATGAAATGCACCGGTGCCACCGGATTGATATCGTGAAACGCCAGGATCTCGTCGTCTTCGTAAACCTTGCGGCTGGGGATCTGTCCCGCCACGATTTTGCAGAAGATGCAGTCGCTCATGTCCCCTCCTTGCGCATCGCCTTTTCGACCAGGCCGGACAAGCCTTCGCGCCGGGCCAGCTCGGCCAGCACCTCATCCGGGTGAATACCCTGCTGGGCCAGCAGCACCAGACTGTGAAACCAGAGATCGGCCGTCTCGTAGATGATCTTCTCGCGCTCGCCGTCCTTGGCCGCCATGATGGTCTCGGCCGCCTCCTCCGCCACCTTTTTCAGGATGGCGTCCAGGCCCTTGGCATAGAGCTTGGCCACGTAGGAGCTCTGCGGGTCCGCCTGTTTGCGGGCCTCCAGGGTCTGGGCCAGTCGATCGAGGATATCGCTCATTTGTAAATCTCTTTGGGGTCCTTCAGCACCGGTTCCACCGACTGCCAGTCGCCGCCCACCAGCTTCTGAAAGAAGCAGCTGTGCCGGCCGGTGTGGCAGGCGATGCCGCCCTGCTGCTCCACTTTGAGCAGGATCACGTCCTGGTCGCAGTCGGTGCGGATCTCCAGCACCCGCTGGGTGTGGCCGGACTCCTCGCCCTTGTGCCACAGCTTTTGGCGCGAGCGCGACCAGTATACGGCCTCGCCCAGTTCGGCGGTCTTTGCCAGCGCGGCCCGGTTCATCCAGGCCACCATCAGGATGTCGCCGCTGGCGGCGTCCTGGGCGATGGCCGGCAAGAGGCCGTCGGCCGGCCAGTTCAATTGGTCGAGCCAATTACTCATGATGAAATCCTTGGATAAGCGTCGCGTGCTGCCCGAATGCAAGGCGCGCGGCGCGCAGCGACCAAGACATACCATGTTGGGTAGGCGCGGGAGCGAGCACCGCGCAACGCGGCAGTCGGGTAGCGCAGCAGCTTAGACTGGATTTCATAGTCGCATCTCGATGCCGTGCTGCGCCATGTATTCCTTGGCCTGGCGCACGGTGTATTCGCCGAAATGGAAGATGCTGGCCGCGAGCACGGCGTCGGCGCCGCCGATCTTCACGCCGTCGACCAGGTGCTGCAGGTTGCCGACGCCGCCGCTGGCGATGACCGGCACCTCCACCGCATCGGCGATGGCGCGGGTCAGCTCCAGGTCGAAGCCGGTCTTGGCGCCATCCCGATCCATGCTGGTAAGCAGGATCTCGCCGGCCCCATGGGCCTGCATCTTCCTGGCCCATTCCACGGCGTCCAGCCCGGTGGCCTTGCGCCCGCCGTGGGTGAACACCTCCCACTTCGGTTCAACCGAACCCGGCACGCGCTTGGCGTCGATGGCGACCACGATGCACTGGTTGCCATAGCGGTCGGCGGCATCACGCACCAGCTGCGGATTGAGCACGGCCGAGGTGTTGATCGAGACCTTGTCGGCCCCGGCATTGAGCAGACGGCGCACATCCTCCACGCTGCGCACGCCGCCGCCGACCGTGAGCGGAATGAAGACCTGGGCCGCCACCTGCTCGATGATGTGCAGGATGATGTCGCGCTCGTCCGAACTGGCGGTGATGTCGAGAAAGGTCAGCTCGTCGGCGCCCTGCTCGTCGTAGCGGCGGGCGATCTCGACCGGGTCGCCGGCATCGCGCAGCTCGACAAACTGCACGCCCTTGACCACCCGCCCGGCGGTCACGTCGAGACAGGGGATGATGCGCTTGGCCAGGCCCATTATTGCCCGCTCAGTTCGTCGGCCAGTTTCTGAGCCGCGCTGAAGTCGAGTGTGCCCTCATAGATGGCACGGCCGGTGATGACGCCTTCGATACCTTCCGCCTCGACCGCGCACAAGCGGCGCACGTCGTCCAGATTGGTCACGCCGCCGCTGGCGATGACCGGGATATGCAGGGCCTGGGCCAGCTTCACCGTGGCCTCGATGTTGACACCGGACAGCATGCCGTCGCGGCCGATGTCGGTATAGATCACCGCTTCCACCCCGTAGTCCTGGAATTTCTGCGCCAGATCGATCACGTCGTGATGCGTCACCTTGGACCAGCCGTCGACCGCCACCTTGCCGTCCTTGGCGTCGAGGCCGACGATGATGTGGCCGGGAAAGGCATTGCAGGCATCGTGCAGGAAGCCCGGGGTCTTCACCGCGGCGCTGCCGATGATGACGTAGGTGATGCCGTCGTCCAGATAGCGCTCGATGGTCTCCAGGTCGCGGATGCCGCCGCCCAGCTGGACCGGGATATCGTCGCCCACCACATCGGTGATGGCCTTGATCGCCGCCTCGTTCACCGGCTTGCCGGCAAAGGCGCCGTTGAGGTCGACCAGGTGCAGGCGCCGGGCGCCGCTGTCCAGCCACTTCCGGGCCATCACCGCCGGCTCCGAGGAAAACACCGTGGCGCTGTCCATCTCGCCCTGCTTGAGGCGCACACACTGACCGTCTTTCAGATCGATGGCAGGAATGATCAACATCGCTAAGCCTTACCTTCCCACGTGATGAAATTGCCGAGCAGACGCAACCCGGCCGCCTGGCTCTTTTCCGGATGAAACTGCACGGCGAACAGATTATCGCGCGCCACCGCGCAGGTGAAGGCGAAGGGATAGTGACTCACCCCCGCCACGACATCGGGCGTGGCCGGCTCCACGTAATAGCTGTGGACGAAATAGAACCGGGCACCGTCGTCGATGCCGGACCACATCGGGTGCTCCATCATGCGGTAGACGTTGTTCCAGCCCATGTGCGGCACCTTGAGCCGGCGGCCCTGGGCATCGTGCATGGCCGCGTCCGGAAAGCGCAAGACCCGGCCTGGCAACAGGCCCAGGCATTGGGTATCGCCCTCCTCGCTGTGCTCGAACAGGACTTGCAGGCCCATGCAGATGCCGAGGAAGGGCTTGGTCCTGGCGGCTTCGAGGATCACCGCGCGCAGCCCGCGCCGGTCGATCTCCGCCATGCAGTCGGGCGCCGCGCCCTGGCCGGGAAACACCACGCGGCCGGCCCTGGCGATCACGGCCGGATCGCCGGTCACCACCACCTCGGCCTTGGGCGCCACATGCTCGATGGCCTTGGCCACCGAGTGCAGATTGCCCATGCCGTAATCGATGACTGCAATTTGGCTACGGCCGTCGCTTCGCGACTTCACGTTCGCTCCGCTCACATGAGCCTCCGCCGAAACTTCGTTTTCCGGCACATGACTTACAGCGTCCCCTTGGTGCTGGGCACCACGTCGGCCATGCGCGGGTCGTGCTCCAGGGCCATGCGCAGGGCCCGGCCCAGGGCCTTGAACACGGTCTCGGCCTGATGGTGGGCGTTGATGCCGCGCAGGTTGTCGACGTGCAGGGTCAGCTGGGCGTGGTTGACGAAGCCCTGGAAGAACTCGCGAAACAGGTCGACATCGAACTCGCCGATGCGGGCGCGGGTGAAATCGACGTGATACTCCAGGCCCGGCCGGCCGGAGAAATCCACCACCACGCGCGACAGCGCCTCGTCCAGCGGCACATAGGCATGACCGTAGCGGCGAATGCCCTTCTTGTCGCCGACCGCCTTGGCCACGGCCTGGCCCAGGCTGATGCCGACATCCTCCACCGTGTGGTGGGCGTCGATGTGCAGGTCGCCCTTGGCCGCGATATCGAGGTCGATCAGGCCGTGGCGCGCGATCTGGTCCAGCATGTGGTCGAGGAAGGGCACCCCGGTGGCGAGCCTTGCCTGACCGGTGCCATCCAGGTTCACCTTCACGGTGATCTGGGTCTCCAGGGTATTGCGGCTGATTTCCGCCGTACGCATCGTGTCTATCCTCTCGCTTCCAATTCGGCCCTGAGCGCGGCGAGGAAGGCATCGTTCTCCGCCGGCGCACCCACGGTCACCCGCAAGCAGTTGTCGAGCAGGGGGTGCGCGCCATGCAGGTTCTTGATCAGCACCCCGCGGGCCTTGAGCCCAGTGAAGACTTTAACGGCATCGGCCACCCGCAGCAGCAGAAAGTTGGCCTGGCTGTCGAACACGCTGACCCCCGACTGTTGCATCAGGGCCGCATGCAAGCGGCCGCGTTCAGCCACGATCTGGGCCGCCTGGGCCTCCAGCACCGCCACCTGGCGCAGGGCGAACTCGGCCGCGATCTGGGTCAGGACGTTGATGTTGTAAGGCAGGCGCAGCTTGTCGAATTCCTGCAGCCAGGCCGGCTGGCCCACGAGATAGCCCAGGCGCAGGCCGGCCAGGCCGAGCTTGGACACCGTGCGCATCAGGAGCAGGTTGTCATAGCGGCCCAAGGCATCGAGAAAGCTCAGGCCGCCGGCGAAGGCATGGTAGGCCTCGTCCAGCACCACCAGCCCGGGCGCGGCCTGGATGATGCGTTCCAGCGCGGCGCGGTCAAAGGCGTTGCCGGTCGGGTTGTTCGGATAGGCGATGAAGGTCAATACCGGCTGGTGCTGCGCGATCGCTGCCAGCAGCGCCGCCTCGTCCAGGGTGAAATCGGGCCTCAAGGGCACGCCGACGTAATCGAGCCCGGCAAACTGGGCGATCATCCGGTACATGACGAAGCTCGGCTCGACCGAGAGCACGCTGGCGCCGGGCCTGGCTACGGCCATTGCCAGGATCTGCAGGATCTCGTCCGAGCCGTTGCCGAGCAGGATGTCCATCTCGGCCGGAATGGCGAAGGCCGTGCGCAGGGCCGCCTTTAAGCCCGGGGCGCGCGGATCGGGGTAACGGTTGATCGCCGCCTCGGCCAAAAGGCCGCCCAGCTCGCCGCGCAGTTCGGCCGGCAGCCGGTAGGGGTTTTCCATGGCGTCGAGCTTGACCATGCCGGTCGCGTCGGCCACGTGATAGGCCGACAGCGCGCGGATGTCGGCGCGGATGATCTGTTCGGGATGGATGGACGCCATATCGCTGTTGGTCAGCCTGTGCGGATATCCTGCTTCGATGTTCGGGATGTCGGGCATCCCCTGCCCTATCGAAGCATCAATGCTCCATACGGAATTCGGCCGAGCGCGCATGCGCCTGCAGGCCCTCGCCATAGGCCAGGGCGGCGGCGATCTCACCCAGGGTCTTGGCCCCCTGGGCCGAGACGTGGATCAGGCTGGAGCGCTTCTGGAAGTCGTAAACCCCCAGCGGCGAGGAGAAGCGCGCCGTGCGCGAGGTCGGCAGCACATGGTTCGGCCCGGCGCAGTAGTCGCCCAGGGCCTCGCAGGTGTTGCGCCCCATGAAGATGGCGCCGGCGTGGCGAATCTTGGGCAGCATGGCATCGGGATCGGCCACCGACAGCTCCAGATGCTCGGGCGCGATGAAATTGGCGATCTCGGCCGCCTGGTCCAGGTCGCGGCACAGGATCAGGCCGCCGCGGTTGCTGATCGAGCTGCGGATCACGTCCTGTCGGGGCATGGTCGGCAACAGCTTGGCGATGCTGGCCTGCACCGCGTCGAGGAAGGCGGCGTCCGGGGAGATCAGAATGGACTGGGCCAGCTCGTCGTGCTCGGCCTGGGAAAAGAGGTCCATGGCGATCCAGTCGGGATCGGTCTTGCCGTCGCAGATGACCAGGATCTCGGACGGACCGGCGATCATGTCGATGCCGACGATGCCGAACACCCGGCGCTTGGCCTCGGCGACATAGGCATTGCCGGGGCCGACGATCTTGTCGACCTGAGGCACGGTCTCGGTGCCGTAAGCCAGGGCGGCCACCGCCTGGGCGCCGCCGATGGTGAACACGCGGTCGACCCCGGCCACGGCCGCAGCGGCCAGCACCAGGTCGTTGAGCACACCGTCCGGCGTCGGCACCACCATGATCAGTTCCCTGACCCCCGCCACCTTGGCCGGGATCGCGTTCATCAGCACCGACGAGGGATAGGCCGCCTTGCCGCCCGGCACATAGAGGCCGACGCGATCCAGGGCGGTGACCTGCTGGCCGAGCACGGTGCCGTCGGCCTCGGTGTAGGTCCAGGACTGCTGGAGTTGTTTCTCGTGATAGACGCGCACCCGCTCGGCCGCGGCCTTGAGCGCGGTCTCCAGGCGCAGCGGCAGCGACTTCAGGGCCTGCTGCAGACGTCCCTGGCCAAGTTCCAGCGCAGCCATGTTATCCGCCTGCACCCGGTCGAAGCGGCGGGTGTATTCGACCACGGCGGCATCGCCCCGCCGGCGCACGGCATCGAGGATCTCGGCCACCGCCTGGTGGATGGCGGCGTCGGTGTCGGCGGAAAAGCTCAGCAGATCGGCCAGCCGCTTCTGGAAATCGGCAGTGCTGGCATCGAGGCGGGTGATGGCGACGGAGGACATGCGGTCAAACAGGGGGCGCGCTCAAAGTCGCATTATAGCGCGCTCGCCTGGCGGAAGGCGTCGATGATGGGCTGGATTTCGTCGTGCTTGAGTTTGAGCGCGGCCTGGTTCACCACCAGGCGGGAGCTGATCTGGCAAATCTCCTCGACGGCAACCAGGTTATTGGCCTTGAGCGTGCCGCCGGTTGAGACCAGGTCGACGATGACGTCGGCCAGGCCGACCAGCGGTGCCAGCTCCATCGAGCCGTAGAGCTTGATCAGGTCGACGTGCACGCCCTTGGCGGCAAAATGCAGCCGGGCGGTCTGCACGTACTTGGTCGCCACCCGCAGGCGCGCGCCGCGGCGCACGGCGCCCTCGTAATCGAAGCCGACCGGGGTGGCCACCATCATCCGGCACTTGGCGATGTTGAGGTCCACCGGCTGGTACAGCCCGTCGCCGCCGTGCTCCATCAGCACGTCCTTGCCGGCGATGCCGAGATCGGCCGCGCCATGCTGGACATAGGTCGGCACATCTGAGGCGCGCACGATGATCAGGCGCACGTCCGGCCGGTTGGTGCCGATGATCAGCTTGCGCGAGGACTCCGGGCTCTCGCTCGGGGTGATGCCGGCCGCCGCCAACAGCGGCAAAGTCTCTTCAAAGATGCGGCCCTTGGACAGGGCCAGGGTGATCTGGGTCATAAATTTCTTTCAACAACAATCGTCAGCGCAAAGGTCGCGAAGGGCACAAAAACGTTACAAGAGCGCCTCAATCCAGCCATCGACCAGGGAGCCAATATCCTCGTGTCCTTTGCCTCCTTGGCGCTCAACATCATGCCTTCGCCCTGCGAATGCGCGCACCCAGCCGGGTGAGCTTCTGCTCGATCTTTTCGTAGCCGCGGTCGAGGTGGTAGATGCGCTCGACATGGGTCTCGCCCTCGGCTACCAGGCCGGCGATGACCAGGCTGGCCGAGGCGCGCAGGTCGGTCGCCATCACCGTGGCGCCCTGCAACCGGGACACGCCGGTGACGAAGGCGGTGTTGCCGTCGATCTTGATGTCGGCGCCCAGGCGGATGAGTTCCACCGCATGCATGAAGCGGTTCTCGAAGATGGTCTCGCGGATCACCGCGCTGCCCTCGGCCACGGCGTTGATCGCCATGAATTGGGCCTGCATGTCAGTGGGGAAGGCCGGATACGGCGCGGTGCGGATCGACACCGCCTTCAGCCGGTGCGGCGCCCTGATGTGGATGGCCTCGTAGCTCGGCGACTTCTCGCTCTGGATCTCGCAACCGGCGTCGAGCAGCTTGTCGACCACGGCGTCGAGGTAGCCGGCCGAGGTGCCGGTCAGCCGCACCTCGCCACCGGTCGCCGCCGCGGCGCAGAGGAAGGTGCCGGTCTCGATCCGGTCCGGCATGATCCGGTGCGTGGTGCCCGACAGCCGGTCGACACCGCGGATGCGGATGACATCGGTGCCGGCGCCGCTGATCTGGGCGCCCATGGCGCTCAGGCACTGGGCCAGATCGACCACCTCGGGCTCGCGCGCCGCATTCTCGATCACGGTCTCGCCCTCGGCCAGACAGGCGGCCATCATCAGGTTCTCGGTGCCGGTCACCGTCACCATGTCGGTGAACAGCCGGGCACCCTTGAGCCGCGTGGTTCTGGCGTTGACGTAGCCGTGCTCGACGTTGACCTCGGCGCCCATGGCCTGCAGGCCCTTGATGTGCTGGTCCACCGGCCGGGCGCCGATGGCGCAGCCGCCGGGCAGGGAGACCTTGGCCTCGCCGCAGCGCGCCATGAGCGGGCCCAGCACCAGGAT
>DDKN01000032.1 GCA_002339725.1 Thiobacillus sp. UBA2597 | reverse complement strand
GTCATTTCGGAAATCTCTTTCCGAAATCTCTTTCGGAAATCTATTTCCGAATTCGCTTTCGGGGTTGCTGCGTTCGAGCGCGGTTTCTTTCTGTCCGCTCTCGCGCTCGATCTGCTCCGCCAGCCGCTCGCGGCTGTCGGTGTAGATGCGAGCGTTGTCAGCCGCGCGTGACAATGCGACATAAGCGTTTTGCTGTGTCTGCAAGTTCACTCGATTGCTCTCGCCATGAATCAGCACGTTCTGGCACGTGCGACCCTGGGCTTCGTGTGCTGTCTGTGCATAGCCGTGGTCTAGCTTGTGCTGTGCCGCGACACCGAGTTTATGCAGCTTGCCGGCGGCGTCGCGCGCGTGTATGTGCTTGTCGTCGATCTTCTCGACGTGCAGCACCGCGCCGTTCTTGAGCCGGTCGGTGTTCTCGCGGTTCACAAGCCGGTCGCCGACCGCAACATCGAGCCGCCGCACTTCAAACGCTTGCAGCTTCGAGAAGCGCGACGGGTCGATCTGCTTTTGCTCGCCCCGCGCGTTTTCAAGCGTGAGCCTGTTCTTGTCCACGTCCACGACAACGACGCGGGCAGATTCGCCTTTTTTCAAGCCCAGGCTTTCGTAATCGCGGCCGGCTTGCACATGGTCGCCGACCTGGTAGCTGGCGGCCCTGGAAGCCGCCTGGCGCGTCAAATCTTTCCGGTCGAGGGCTTGTATCGTCCGGGCCTCGCCTAGCTCGCCACGGGCCTTCAATTCAGCCCGCACGGCTTCGTTTATCTCGCGCCGGTCGTCGCGACCGGGCGCGATGATGATCGTCTTGTCGCGCTCAGCGCGAGAAAAGCTGGCATAGTCGCGGGCGATGGCCTGGACGCGCTGCTCGCGGGTTTCCAGTTCGCGCACTTCTACTTTTGCCAAAGCCCCGCGCGCATCGCCGCGGATCGCGTCATAGACTGCGGCGCGGAGTTCTTCGTTTTTCTGCCGAACGATGTTGTCGAGCACCTGCGTGCTCAAGCGACTTTCCGTCTGAAGCTGGCGAAAAGCCGCGCCGGCTTCCACGCTGCCGAGCTGCTTCACGTCGCCAACGAGTATCAAGCGGCCGTCCTGCGTGCGTTCAAGCAGCTTCTGCATATCGCGCGCGGAGAGCATCGAGGCTTCGTCCACGATGTAGATGCGTTGGCCGCCGGCGGGCTGGTGCTGGCTGTTGAGAAACTTGGCGACAGTCTGCGACTCCGCGCCAATGCTGTCGCCGAGGGTTTTCGCGGCGCTGTGCGTCGGCGCCAAGGCCACCACTTCATAGCCCTGTTGCCGCAGGGCTTCGGAAGATGCGGCAAGCACGGACGTTGTTTTCGCAGTGCCGGCATAACCCTGGATCAATGCTATCCGGTCCTGGCCCGCAAGCACCGCGCGGGTTGCTTGCACTTGCGCGCCGTTAAAGCGGTGGCCGGTTTTTTGCTCCTGGGCACGAATAGCCGCATCCGCCGCTTCCCGCGTCATCACCGGCGTCGCGGTACCGACGGCACGATCAGCAGTGGCGAGCATCTTTAGCTCTGTCTGCTGGGCTTCCCGCGTCGTGTATCCGGCCTGGACCGTTTTCTGGCCAGTGATTGCGTCATACTGGCGCGTCGTGGTGCGCGCCAGATCGTGCCGCGCTTCTGCGCGTTCGATCGCGAGCTTGATGTCCCTGTCATCAATGCCGCCAAGGCCGATTTTGCGGGCTTCTGCGATGATTTGCTTTGACGTGAAGCGAGTCTCGCGCTCAGACAGATGCGCGACTGCATCGCGCACTGCGTCGTCTGCGCGGCGCTCGTACTCTGCGCGCCCGATCTCGCGGGACTCCGGACGCGGACCGGGCTCGATGCCGGCGGCGCGGGCTTGCTCGCGCCATTCCTTGAGCAAGTTGGCGCGGTCAAGCTCTTGCTTGGATTGCCGGGTGTTGAGCGTAGCAATCTGCTTTTCTTCCGCTGTCGCTGTTTCGCGGGTCTTGCCTAGCTTTGCAAGTTCCGCCTCCACCTGCTTCGCGCGCGTGCTGAATAGCTCGCGCTCGGCTTGCGAGACTTCGCGCAGCTCAAACGATGGATGCTTACCCTCTTTCGTCTTTTCGATTGTGTAGCCCAAGCGCTCGCACTCGCGCGCGAGAGCGGCGCGGTACACTGCGCCGGCTTCTGTCTGCAAACGATAAAGCGGTTTCGATTCCAAACTGCGCCAGCGCCCGTCCGCCGAGCGCGTCACGTTCATGATGACGCTGTGTGTGTGAAGCTGCGGCTCGCCTTCTCGCGACGTGTCATGTCGATACGTTGCGATAACAAGATTGCCCGTTGCTTCTGTGCGAATCTCGTTGTTTTCCCGGATGCGTGTTGCCGCCGCTTCGCGCTCCAGAAAGTCGATGGCCTCGCGCACGGCCGCATCGTGCGCGGCTATCAAGCGGTGGTCGCCGTGGACGTAAGCGGCCACGGAAACGCTTTTCGGTGCCGAGAAAGTTGCATCCCACCCCGGCCGGTGGTCGTCGCCCCCCACCCGCTCGCCGTCGGGCAAGCGGCCCTGCAACATAGCCTCGGCCTGCGCGGTGCTTACTTCGCCCCGCAGGCCCAGGGCCTCGGCGCCGCGCCCGGCCCACGCGGTGGGGGCGTGGCCGGCGTCGCGGTAGTAGTCGTCGGTCTGCGAG
Organism: Thiobacillus sp. UBA2597; assembly: GCA_002339725.1. Lineage (GTDB taxonomy): Bacteria > Pseudomonadota > Gammaproteobacteria > Burkholderiales > Thiobacillaceae > Sulfuritortus. The sequence goes on along the minus strand of DDKN01000032.1, from coordinate 10,685 downwards.
TAGTACGCCGACGCCGCGCCACTGCTTTTTATTGCAGAAACAGAGCAGACCATTAGTTTTCACTCCCCAGCGTGAAGACCGGGGTTTCCGCTTCTGCCGCTTTTTCCTCGATCCGCGCCGCAGCCGGCGCGGCAAGCGGCTTCCGTTCGGCCTGGACGAACGGTTCTGCGACGGGCTCGCGGCGCTCGGCCAGCGGCAGGCGCACGGGGCAAGCGGGCAGCGGGCCGGCGATGTTCAAGTAGCCGCATAGGTCGGGGAGGTTTTGAAGCTCGCTGGGCAGGACGACGCGCTGCACATGGTACTGCTCTTGCCAGCTTTCACTTGTGCTTTTCCCAAAGATTTCACCGGACTTCGTGCTCTCGCCGCCGCTTTGCACAACGCGGCGAATTTCTTCGTCGCCAAGCGCGCGCGACATATAGTCTGCTGTCTCTGTATCGCTTACGCGCAGCGTAAGCCACGTTCCCAGGGTCGCAAGGATAGTTTGGGCGGCATCGTGGCCATAGGTTTCTCGCAGTTGCGCGACAGTTTGCAGCCCTGCAATGACGGCGGCGCCGTGCTTCGAGCCGTTTGTGAGCAGAGTAACGAGTGACGAGATGCGGCCAAGCAACGGCAATTCGTCCAGCACAAACCACGTCCGCCGCTGCGACGCCCGGTCACCCTGCGCCGGCGGCAGGTCGAGCACGGCGCGGCTGGCGATGTCGATCGCGGCGGCAATCAAGGGCCGCATCGCATCGCGCTGGCTTTGTTTGTACGTGACGAAAAGCCAGCCGCTTTCGTTTTCGATGAACGAGCGGATGCTGAAAGCGTCGTGGCCGGCGGCGGGGTCGAGCGAGGAGAAGGGTTTGAGCCGGGTGCCGACGATGGCGCGGACAGAGCCGAGCATCTTGGCGGCCGATGGGTCGAGAAGGGCATGGACCGGGCCGGGTGGCAGGGTTTGGCGCAGTTCGTCGGCGCTGGCGGCAGTCGCCAGGCGCAGCATGTCGCCGGTAGTGCCGCCCTGGTGCCAGACGTGCTCAAGGACGGCTTCGAGCAGGGTTTGGGAGTAGCCGCTCCATTCGGCGGCTTCGCCGGTGCCGTCGGGGATGATGCTGCGGGCCAGGGCGGCGCAGTCTTCGGGGGACGTTATGTCAGCCAGGGGGGACCAGTTCACCGAACGCGCGTCATAGGGGTTGAACAAGGCAGCGCCAGCGCCCGGACTGGCATAGCGGCTATAAAAGATGCCGCTGGCGTCCGCGATCACCGCACGGTGGCCGGCGGACTTGAGGGTGTCGAGCGCCCGAGTGATCGCCTGGCTCTTGCCAGTGCCGGGGCTGCCGGCGAGGAGGAAACCCCGGTCCTCGACTTCGATGGGGATGGGGACCCCGCCGATCTCAAGGCGCACAGGGGTTTTCGAGCGGGCAATTTCGCGGGCCACGGCCTCGGCCGAGGCCAGGGCCTGACCCCGGAGGTGGTCGCGGTTGCTGTCGCCGCCCCCGCCGCGCAGCCAGCGCCAGGCTGCGATCGCGCCGCCGACGAGCAGGGCGGCGACGAGGTAGGCGGCGCCCAGGTCGGCGAGGCTTTTCACCCCGCCACCAGCGCAAATGAACATAGCAACCGAGGAAACAGAGAGGAAGCGGCGCAGCCAAAACCAGCCGCCATCGCGGCCACGGGATTCATGAAAAAAGGAGATGTAAGCCCAGCCGGCCAGGCTGGCGACAGAAAGAAAAAGGAAAAACAGGGTCAACATTTCAAGCCTCCGAAGAATCACCAATCACCAGGGTTTTTTGACGCTGCCGGCCCGCGCGGCAGGTGGGGGGCCTTCGGCGCCGCGCCAGGGGCGGGCGACGAGCGCCCAAGCGAGCCAAAAAGACAGCCCCGCACCGCAGCCGACCATGAGCCATGCAGTCGTCGGGTCGTTTGAAAAAACGCGGTGGACGATCTGGAAAATCTGGATGATGTCGGCGTCGGGCCAGCCCGCACGGTGGAGGGACCAAAGCAAAGCCGCGACGCCGCCGCCGAGCGCTGCGGAACCGACGTACAACTTGAAGCGGAAAATCGCGTCGTTGATCGAGGATTTCAACGTCATTTCTTGAGCTCCTTGGTTAAGAAATTGGTCGCTTTGATGAGGTCGTCGCGGCTGGCCGTTTGGTCGATTTTTTGCGACAAGTTTTGAAGCGCCTCGCCCAGCGCGGCGAGGCGGGAATCGACGATGGCGGCGACGGATTTTTCTATCTCGGTGAGTGCGACTTGCTGCATGAAAATCCGGCGCAGCATCTCCGATCGACTGACCCCTTTTTCTTTTGCAAGCCGATCAAGAAATAGCAGTTCGTCGGACCCCAGGCGCAGGGTGAGATGTCGATTCATTTCTCGCCCTCGCCGACGTTGGTTTTGCCCACACCCGAGAGCAATTTTTCAAGGTCCGCCAAGGTCAAACCGGAACGACGGACGAGATCAAATGCTCGCTTTTGCTCGCGTTCCTTTTCGCGCCGCTTTGCTTCGCGCAGGGCCGCCTTTGCCTTTTCGATACGCCGTTGCAAAATCTCAATTTCGTTTTCCATGCAGCACCTCCAAACACGTTGTGGAACACACTGCTAATGTGTTCGAGGGGCGGACATTTTTTTGTGTTACGTGGAAAACAAGGAGTGAAGCGGGGAAGCGCCGAAACACACCCCCGCGCAGTAACACGGGCGTGTTACGCCGGAAGCCGCGCCGATGCTGGGATTCGACGGGTTTAAGGCTGCGCGCAGTGCGTGGGGTGTGTTTCTTGGCAGTGGGGCCTGCGAGCGAAGCGAGCGGGCTTCTTACTCCCGCGAAGCGGGTTAACTCAGGGCAAGAATAAATATAGATAGATCGGCCGCAGGCCGCCGCCCCCCACGCAAACCCCGGGGCGGCTGTGGGCAAGGTGGGAAAGCTCGTGGACAACTCGGAGAGTTGTCCATCAGCTTTTCCACCGGCCTTGACGCCGCTTGCGGCGTCAAGGTGTCCACGGCATCAGGGATGCAGAGATCGCAGCGCCGCCGCCACGGTTTTCTCGCCGTAGCGCAGCGCCTCTGGCCACGTGCGCCGCTTGCCGCGGCGAAGGGCATGGTCTGCGATGAGTCTGGCAATTTCGCCAGCGTCCAGACCGTCGCGCAAGTGGTGGCAAGCGAAGGCGAATTCTTTCTTGAATTCGCCGGTACCGTCGCCGGGTGTTGTAGCCCACGCCCCCCCTGGGTTGGCGGGGCGGTGCCCCGCCGGGGAGGGAAGGACTGTTTTATCCGGCAGGTCGGGGCGGAACGGCCGCGCCGTGGCGGCGGTGTCGGCAACGAAATTTGTCCAACACCCCATGCGCCCAGGCTTCATGTTTTTGAAGCCTGGCAGGCGACCCCACTTCTTGCCGGCCGTGCTGCCCAGGTCGCCCCCGTGCATCACGGCCAGCGCCTTCTGAATTTCAAACCTCTCTGCCTCGGCCAATGGCCGAGAAGCAAGTATGCGAAGCTGACAGTTTCCGGGGCTCGTTTCAACCACCAGAGCCGCCCACCTGCCGGCGATTTTTTTTGCCTTTTCTTTGCTCACATCGTCGAGAAAAAGCCAGGGGTGCGCATCATCAGCCGGGCGCACAAAAATGTTCGCTGCGCGGGCGGCGTTTTCATGCCAAAGCCACCCCCTGAGCCGCTCGATGTCGTCCAGGCCGTGCACCACTCGCGGCGTGGTCGGCTGCTCGACATCTGTGCCGATGTTACGCAGCGCCATCACTTCCAGCGCTCCGCAGTGGTTTAGTAGCGATTGAACGAAAGCGTTAGTTTGTTGCCGTGCATTCATGTTTTCATCTCCTATTCCCTCCCCGGCGGGGCACCGCCCCGCCAACCCAGGGGGGGCGTGGGCTACCTCCAAAACCATCTCCAAACTCCAAACCCTATAGGGTTTTTGGAGTTTTTGGAGCTTATGGCGCCTCCAAAATCTCCAAAATTGCCCGTTTTGGAGTTTTGGAGGTCAGGGGAACATCAGCATCCCGCCGCCGGCCTCGACGAGCATCCCCGCCTCGACAAGCGCCCGCAGCGGCTGGTTGAAGTAACTGCGGCTGCCCTGTTTCGGGTTGCCAGTTGCCGACTTTGCCGCCGCCCAGGCTTCGGCCAGCGCATCGACAGAGAAGACCGGCCGGCCGTCGCGTAGCCGCCCCCGCTCGCCTTCGGCTTTCGCGAGGTCCGACGCGAGCGAGTAAAGCAGTTTTTGGTTCTTGCCGACGACTTTCCCGATCTGCTGCGGCATCTCGGTCGGCTCGACGACGCATGACGCGACAGACTCGCCCCAGTCGTCAGTCTCCCCGGTGTCCGTCACGGCAAGACGAAACGAAAACGGCGACGTCTCCGGCAAGTCCTTCGCGTGCGTCCATCGCGCCACTACCGCATCACCTTCTTTTACCACCTGGATTTGCAAGTCCAGGGCGCCCAGCAGACCGCTCCAGCCCCGTAGCCCCTTCTCGGCATCTTTGCCGGGATGATGCACTACGATGACCAGCATCCCCTTCTTGATGAAGTGATCGGCTGCGGCGATGTAATGCGCCATCTCTCCGGTGTTTTCGTCGAGGTCGCCCTTGGTGCGCGCGAGTGTGTCGAGCACTAGCACACCAGGCCGCCAGCCCTCTTCGCTCTCGATCGCTCGCATTTCTTCTTCGATGCCGCCGACCGATTCATGTAGCGTTACGGCTTGCGGCACCGCGCGAAACCGCGTCCGCGGCCTGTGCCCGTGCTTCCTCACGTATGCGAGCATCCGCATTCCGAGGCCATGTACACCCTCCCCCGCGACGTATAGCACGCCGGTTTGTCGGGTGGGGGTGCCGTGCCAGGGCTCACCCCGCGCAAGCGACATACACATGTCGAGCGTGAAGAATGTTTTGCCGGACTTCGGCGGGCCGTAGATGAACACAAGACCGGCTGCTGGCAGCAGGCCCTTGATGATCGTCCCCGGGTACTGAATTGCGAGGATTTCATCCATTCGCAAGCTGCGCGGTATCTTTACGATCGCGATAGCTTTCTGAGTTTCTGTGCCGCCGGCAAGCATAAGCGATGGCTTTTTGTCCGTGCTCATGCCGTCACCCCCCACAAGTCACCCTGCACCTCTGCGACCGCCTCCAACCGCCGCCGAATGCGTCGGGCCTGGCGCCGGCAGACGCCGAGCGTCGCCGCGATCTCCCGCGACGTGTGCGGGGTGGCGGCCACATCGTCCAGCCGCCGCCCGCCCAGGCGCTCGGCGACGGCCTCTGCGCCTTCCAGCACCAGCGCCGGGTCATCGCCGCCGGCCATGTCAAAATCCTCGCTGCCGCTGAAGCCCGGCGCCATGCGGCGCGCATGGCGTTCAACTGCGACGAGCCAGCGCCGGACGAAGTTGTCGCCCTGGCGCATGGTGGCCGCCAGCAGCCAGGCTTCCTGCTCAACGTCTGCAAGTTCATTGTTTGTCAGGTACGCAATGCGCCGCAGGCGCGGGCGCCACTGTGCTACAAGCTCCGAAGGGGAAGGGGTATTCATTTCACACCCCCTTTCTCCTGCGCACGAGCGATTTGCTCGACCTTGGTCGGCCGGCCGCGGCCGCGGCGGCGGGGTGCTGGTGCTGGTGCTGGGGCAGAGGCTGCGGGCTCCCGGTGCGCGGCGAGCCAGTCGAGCACATCAGATAGCAGCCAACGCGGGGTCGTGCCGGGGACCTTGCAGGCTGGTGGAAGCCGGTGCGGCGCGCGGGAGCGGTCGGCGAGAATCGCAGACCGCGATTTATCAAGCAGCCTGGAAAGGTCCTCGACCGTGAGAACTGGCGGGAAGTTTGAATTTTCCACGGAAAGCTCCTATCTCGCTTTCCGCCCCCCTGCAAACCCCGGCGTCCTCAGTGCCGGGGGGTGGCGCGACATCACCGCAGGGGGAGCGGGCGTCGGGCCTCGTGGCCGCGCGAAATGCGCGGATCAAAACTAAAATAGCAAATCGATAAAAAATGTCAAGCGCGAGGGTGACAAAAAAATTCTTTCGCTTACTTCCGTCACCGCACAACGGAAGCCCATGGCGTCACCTTGTCACCCTGTTGTCACCCGGAGGGGTGACAAACAGAAGAAAACGAAAGCAAACGAAAGAAAGCGAAAGTAAGGATTTTTTGTTTATTTTCAGGTATTTGGTGGCGCCCCCGGCACGAATCGAACGTGCGACCCTCCCCTTAGGAGGGGGATGCTCTATCCACTGAGCTACGAGGGCAGGAACGCGCAGCGCGTCGGCCGCGATTTTAACCCAGGCCCGGGGCGAATCCCATGAAACTTATCCTGGTCATTGGCATCATTCTCCTGCTCGGCTTCTGGGCCGTGCAGGTGAGCGGGCGCGGCAAGCCACCGCAAGCGGGCGAGCCGGCGCCCGAGTTCAGCCTGGCCGACATGGACGGCCACATGCATCGCCTGGCCGATTATCGCGGGCGCTGGCTGCTGCTGTATTTCTACCCCAGGGCCGACACCCCGGGCTGCACCCGTCAAGCCTGCGCCCTGCGCGACTACTGGGCCGAATTCAGCCGGCTCGGGGTGGCCGTCTTGGGCGTGAGCCTGGATGCACCGGCGTCACTCAAGGCCTTCGCCGCGAAATATCGCCTGCCGTTTCCCCTGCTGTCGGATCTGTCCGGGCGCACGGCGCAGGGCTATGGTTCGCTGCGCGATTTCGGCGTGCTGCGCCTGGCCAGGCGCAACAGCTTTCTCATCGCGCCGGATGGCCGCATCGCCAAGGCCTATCTCGGCGTCGATCCCGAGCGCCACGCCCGGGATGTGCTCGCCGATCTTGGTCGGTTGTCGCTTGAACAAGCCGGCGGGCGTGCCAATATAAAATAGCGACATCCTCGAAAGAAGCCACCATGAACAAGTTCACGCAAACAGAGCGCGCAGCCATCCGCAAGGCCCTGCAACAGCGCAAGGCCGCGCTGCTGGCGGAAATCCGCGCGGCCCTGGACGAGAGCGGCGACAATCAGTACCGCGCGATTCTCGGCAATGCGCCGGGGGATAGCAGCGACGAGGCCCTAGCCTCCAGTCTGGCCGACCTGGCCGCCGCGCGCATGGACCGTGAGGTGCGCGAATACCGCGCCCTGGAGGCGGCCGAACAGCGCCTGGACAGTCCTGGTTTCGGCATCTGCGTCGAATGCGGTGCAGCCATCCCGGTCGCCCGTTTGCTGGCCAACCCGGCTGCCGCGCGTTGCGTCAAGTGCCAGGAGATATTCGACAAGACCCATGCCGGGCAGGCGCATGGCTCTTTATAATCCCTGGGGTTCATCCCGCTCATGACGGGGCACTCGCCCCGTCGTTGTTTTATCACCGCAACCCAGGCAAAGGTCCGCTCACCCACCAGCCCGAGTCGAACCGCTTCGCTCGCTGCACCGCTTCGCGCCCTGCGCGGTAAAAATGCTTTAAAACCATGCCTCTGCTCACGCTCGACAAACTCGAACTCGCCTACGGCCACTGGCCGCTGCTGGACGGCGCCTCGCTGGTGCTGGACAAGGGCGACCGCGTCGGCCTGATCGGCCGCAACGGCACCGGCAAGTCGAGCCTGCTGAAGATCGTCGCGGGCGAGGGCCGGCCCGATGCCGGCGAGGTCTGGCGCCAACCCGGCCTCAAACTCGCCTACGTGCCACAGGAACCCCGCTTCGAGCCGGGGCAGCGCGTGTTCGACGCCGTGGCCGAGGGCCTGGGCGTGGCGGCGCAATCGATCGTCGATTACCACGCCGCGGCCCATCGGGTGGCCGAGGGCGACAAGGCGGCGCTGGCCGAACTGGAACGCCTGGGCCACGAACTGGAGGTGCACGATGCCTGGCGCCTGAACAGCCGGGTCGAAGAGACCCTGAGCCGGCTCGGCCTGCCGGCCGACAGCCCGGTGGACACCCTGTCCGGCGGCCTGAAAAAGCGGGTGGCCCTGGCCCGCGCCCTGGTTGCCGAGCCGGAGCTCCTGCTGCTCGACGAGCCGACCAACCACCTCGACTTCGAGGCCATCGCCTGGCTGGAAGACCTGTTGAACGGCTATGGCGGGGCATTGCTTTTCGTCACCCACGACCGGCGTTTTCTCGACAACGTCGCCAATCGCATCGTCGAACTCGATCGTGGCCAGTTGCGCAGCTACCAGGGCAACTTTGCCGACTATCAGCGGACCAAGGCTGAGCAGTTGGAAGTGGAGGCGGTGCACAACCGCAAGTTCGACAAGTTCTGGCGCCAGGAAGAGGTCTGGATCCGCAAGGGCATCGAGGCGCGGCGCACCCGCAACGAGGGCCGGGTGCGGCGCCTGGAAGACCTGCGCCGGCAACGGGCGGCGCGCCTCGAGCGCATCGGTCAGGTCGAATTCGCGCTCGATGCCGGCGAGCGCTCGGGCAAGCTGGTGGCCGAGCTCACGCACGTGACGCATGGCTACGGTGGCCGCACGCTAATTCGCGACTTCTCCACCCGCATCATGCGCGGCGACAAGATCGGCCTGATCGGCCCCAACGGCGCCGGCAAGACCACCTTGATCCGCCTGATCCTGGGCGAGCAGCAGCCCGACAGCGGCCGGGTGCGCCGGGGCAGCAACCTCAACGTCGCCTATTTCGACCAGTTCCGCAATGCCCTCGACGACGAGGCGACCCTGATCGACACCATCGCCCCCGGTTCGGATTACGTCGAGATCGGCAACGAGCGCAAACATGTGATTTCCTATCTGGAGTCCTTTCTGTTCCCGGCCGAGCGGGCACGGGCCAAGGTCTCGGCCCTGTCCGGCGGCGAGCGCAATCGCCTGCTGCTGGCCCGCCTGTTCGCCCGGCCGGCCAATCTCCTGGTGCTGGACGAGCCGACCAACGACCTCGACATCGACACGCTCGAACTTTTGGAGCAGCTCCTGCAGGACTATCCGGGCACGGTGCTGCTGGTCTCGCACGACCGCGCCTTCCTCGACCACGTGGCCACCCAGTCCATCGTGTTCGAGGGCGAGGGCCGGCTGACCGAGATCGCCGGCGGCTATGACGACTGGCTGCGTTACCGGGCGCATCGCCCGCCGGCCGCCGGGAAGCCCAAGGCCGACAAGCCCGCGGCGAAGCCGGCCCAGTCCAAGCCGGCCCAGTCCAAGCCGGCCAAATCGGGCCTGAGCTACAAGGAGAACAAGGAGCTGGAGGCGATTCCCGGCCGCATCGAGGCGCTGGAGGCCGAGCAGGCCGCGCTGGCCGCGCAGCTGGCCGACCCCACGATCTATCGTGACCGGCCGGACGCGGTGAAGGCGCTGAACGCGCGCGCCGGCGCCATCGAGGAGGAACTGCTGGAGCTGCTCGCCCGCTGGGAGGCGCTGGAGGCCAAGCGCGCCACCGGCTGATCCGGTTCGGCCTATGCTGAAAGGGCTGGAGCCCAAGCATGCCCGTGCACAACGCCGACATCGCCGCGATCTTCGAAGAGATCGCCGACCTCCTGGAAATCCAGGGGGCCAATCCCTTCCGGGTGCGCGCCTACCGCAACGCCGCGCGCACGGTGGCCGATTACGGCCGCGATTTGGCCGGCCTGATCAGCCAGGGCCAGCCCCTGCCCAAGCTGCCCGGCATCGGCGAAGATTTGGCGGGCAAGATCCACGAAATCGCGCAAACCGGCCAGTGCAGCTTTCTCGAACGCCTGCATCGGGAGATGCCGGCGGCGGTGACCGAGCTGCTCAAGATCCCCGGCCTTGGCCCCAAGCGGGTGAAGGCCCTGTACGAGCAACTCAAGGTGCAGACCCTGGCGGAACTGCAGCAGGCGGCACAATCCGGCCACATCCGCGACCTGCCCGGCTTCGGGGCAAAGACCGAACAGCACATCCTGGGGGCGCTCGCGGCCCGGGCCTCGCAGGCGCGCCGCTTCCTGCTGCCCATCGCGGCGCAGTATGCCGAGGCCCTGGCGGCCTGGCTGGCCAGGGTCCAGGGCGTCGAGCGCGTGGTGATCGCCGGCAGCTACCGGCGTCGGCGCGAGACCGTGGGCGATATCGACATCCTGGTGGCGGCCCGGCCCGGCAGCCCGGTGATGCAGCGCTTCGTCGGCTACGACGAGGTGCGCGAGGTGCTGTCGCAGGGCGAGACCCGCGCCTCCGTCGTGCTCAAGTCGGACCTGCAGGTCGATCTGCGCCAGGTGGCGCCGGTCAGCTTTGGCGCGGCCCTGCATTACTTCACCGGCTCCAAGGCCCACAACATCGCCATCCGCAAGCGGGCCCAGGAGCGTGGACTCAAGCTCAACGAGTACGGCGTTTTTCGCGGTGATGAGAGGATTGCGGGCGAGACCGAGGAGTCGGTGTTCGCGGCGCTGGGCCTGCCCTGGATCCCGCCCGAACTCAGGGAAGACCATGGCGAGATCGAGTGGGCGGCGCGGGCGCCGCTGCCCAAATTGATCGAGCGCGCCGAGCTCAGGGGCGATCTGCATTGTCACACCAAGGCGAGCGACGGCCACGCCAGCATCGAGGCCATGGCCCAGGCCGCCAGGGCGCGCGGCCTGGAGTATCTGGCCATCACCGATCATTCCCAGCGGCTCAAGGTCGCGCACGGGCTCGACCCGGCGCGCCTTTTGAAACAGATGGAGGAAATCGACCGGCTCAACGAAAAGCTGGAGGGCATCACGCTGCTCAAAGGGGCCGAGGTCGACATTTTGGAAGACGGCAGCCTGGATCTGCCGGATGCGCTGCTCAGCCGGCTCGACCTGGTGATCGGCGCCGTGCACAGCCATTTCGACCTGGCGCCGGCCAAACAGATGA
>DDKN01000076.1 GCA_002339725.1 Thiobacillus sp. UBA2597 | reverse complement strand
GTCTCCTTGTCGATGTCGGCCAGCAGCTCGTGGGCGATCCTGGCCATGCGGATCTCGGTGTAACGCATGGCCGCCGCGTTGTCGCCGTCGACCGAGCCGAAGTTGCCCTGGCCGTCGATGAGCGGATAACGCAGGGAGAAGTCCTGGGCCATGCGCACGATGGTGTCGTACACCGCCGTGTCGCCATGCGGGTGGTATTTACCGATCACGTCACCCACCACGCGGGCCGATTTCTTGTAGGCCTTGTTCCAGTCATTGGAGAGCTCGTGCATGGCATAGAGCACGCGTCGGTGCACCGGCTTCAGGCCGTCCCGGACGTCAGGCAGGGCGCGGCCCACGATCACGCTCATGGCGTAATCGAGGTAGGAGCGGCGCATTTCTTCTTCGAGGCTGACGGGGAGGGTTTCTTTGGCGAACTGTTCCATTGGCGGGGTCGTTGACGTCTCGTCGTTATCGGTGGTTTAACTGGCGAATTCTACCATGTTCGCCCTGCCCGCCCCAGCCCTTATGACTGGCCGGGAAACCGCGCCGGACAAGGACTGGATGGCCTCAGCACCCCCCGGCCGGGGGCCGGCGGTTGCCAGCCGGCCGCCCCGCCCTTAGGATGCCAGGCCATGACCAGCAAACAAGCGGTGGACACCCGCATCGACGCGGGTTGGATCGTCCCGGTGGAGCCCGATGGGGTCGTCCTGCCGGAGCACAGCCTCCTGATCAGGGACGGCCGCATCGTCGGCCTGCTGCCCTGGGCCCAGGCCGATGCCGGATTCGAGGCCGACGAGCACCTGCGCCTGCCCGACCATGTGCTGATCCCGGGCCTCATCAACCTGCACACCCATGCCGCGATGACCCTGCTGCGCGGCTTCGCCGACGACCTGCCGCTGATGACCTGGCTCACGGAGCATATCTGGCCGGCGGAAAAACGCTGGCTGTCGCCGGAATTCGTCTACGACGGCAGCCGCCTGGCCTGCCTGGAAATGCTTCAGGGCGGCATCACCTGCTTCAACGACATGTATTTCTTTCCGGAAGCGGCGGTCCAGGCCGCGACCGAGGCGAAGCAGCGCATCGCGGCCGGCATCATCGTCATCGACTTCCCCTCCAACTATGCGGCGGACCTCGACGGCTACCTGCAAAAGGGCCTGGCCCTGCGCGACGCCATGCGCGACCATCCCCTGGTCGCGTTCTGCCTGGCGCCCCATGCGCCCTACTCCACCAGCGACCGCAGCCTGGAAAAGGTGCTGACCTACGCCAAGCAGCTCGACCTGCCGATCCATATCCACATTCACGAGACCCACGACGAGATCCACCAAAGCGTGAGCCAGTATGGCGTGCGGCCGCTCGAACGCCTGCGCCACCTGGGCCTGCTCGGGCCGGAGTTCATCGGCGTGCACGCCATCCACCTCCTGAACGAGGAGATCGAGACGCTGGCCGAATACAACTGCCACATCGCCCACTGCCCCACCTCCAACCTCAAGCTGGCCAACGGCGTCGCGCCCAAGGCGGCGCTGCTGGCCAAGGGCATCAACGTCGGCATCGGCACCGACGGCTCGGCCAGCAACAACCGGCTCGACTGCTGGCAGGAGATGCGTCTGGCCGCCTTGCTGGCCAAGGGCATGTCGGGCAGGGCCGAGATCGTGCCCGCCCACCACGCCCTGCGCCTGGCCACCCTGAACGGCGCCCGCGCCCTGGGGCTGGACGACCGGATCGGCTCGCTCGAGGTCGGCAAGCAGGCCGACGTGGTGGCGGTGGATCTGTCCGGCCCCCACACCCAGCCCTGCTACGACCCCATTTCCCAACTGGTCTACAGCGCTGGCCGCCAGGAGGTCAGCCACGTCTGGGTGGCGGGCGAGGCCGTGGTGAAAGACCGGATCTGCCTGACCCTGGACGAGGCCGAGGTGGTCGGCCGCGCCCATTACTGGCAGCAAAAACTCTCGGTCTAAGCCCAGCCTTTGGCGGCCTTGGCTGCCGGTGCCGCGCCGACCTCCCGCCACTGCCCCGGCGCCAAGCCGTCCAGCGCATAGTCGCCGATGCGCGCCCGGATCAGGCGCAAGGTCGGAAAGCCCACCTTGGCCGTCATCCGCCGCACCTGCCGGTTCTTGCCCTCGGCGATGGTCAGTTCCAGCCAGCGGGTCGGCACGCTTTTGCGAAAGCGGATGGGCGGGTTGCGCGGCCACAGGCCGGCCGGCTCCTCGATCAGGCGCGCCTTGGCCGGCCGGGTGACGAAGTCGCCCAGGTCCAGTCCCCGGCGCAGCGCTTCCAGCGCGGCTGCGTCCGGCACGCCCTCGACCTGGACCCAATAGGTCTTGGCCAGCTTGTGTCTGGGGTCGGTCAGCCGGTGCTGGAGCCGGCCGTCATCGGTTAAAATGAGCAGGCCTTCGCTGTCCGCATCGAGCCGGCCTGCGGCATACACCCCCGTCAGGGGGATGAACTGCTTCAGCCCAGGGTGGCCGTCCTCCGAAGTGAACTGGCTGAGCACCCCATAGGGTTTGTTGAACAGAATGATGCGCGCCATCGCGTCGTCGTAATCGCTTTTTCCAGGAGTCATCGTGTCCGCTAGCCACATCCAGGTCCCTGCCCAGGGCGCCAAGATCACCGTCAACGCCGATTTCTCGCTGAACGTACCGGACCGGCCGATTATCCCGTTTATCGAAGGCGACGGCATCGGGGTCGACATCACCCCGGTCATGCGCAGCGTGCTCGACGCCGCCGTGGCCAAGGCCTATGGCGGCCAGCGCCAGATCCAGTGGATGGAGGTCTATGCCGGCGAGAAGGCGGTCAAGGTCTACGGCGGCGACACCTGGCTGCCGGACGAGACCGTGCAGGCCGCCCGCGATTACGTGGTCTCGATCAAGGGGCCGCTGACCACCCCCACCTCCGGCGGCATCCGCTCGCTCAACGTCGCCCTGCGCCAGCTGCTCGACCTCTATGTCTGCCTGCGTCCGGTGCGCTACTTCGACGGCGTGCCCTCCCCGGTCAAAGCGCCGGAAAAGGTGGACATGGTCATCTTCCGCGAGAACACCGAGGACATCTACGCCGGGGTGGAATGGGAGGCCGGCTCGCCCGAGGTGAGGAAGGTGATCGAGTTCCTGCAAAAAGAGATGGGGGTCAGGAAGATCCGCTTCCCCGAGACCTCGGCCATCGGCATCAAGCCGGTGTCGATCGAAGGCTCCGAGCGCCTGATCCGCAAGGCCATCCGCTACGCCATCGACAACAAGCGCCGCTCGGTGACCCTGGTGCACAAGGGCAACATCATGAAGTTCACCGAGGGCGGCTTCAAGAAATGGGGCTACGAACTGGCCGTGCGCGAGTTCGGCGGCGAGCCGATCGACGGCGGCCCCTGGGTGAAGCTGCCGGAGAAATTCGGCGGCATCGTGGTGAAAGACGTCATCGCCGACGCCTTCCTGCAGCAGATCCTGCTGCGGCCGGAGGACTACGACGTGATCGCCACCCTGAACCTCAACGGCGACTATATCTCCGACGCCCTGGCGGCCGAGGTGGGCGGCATCGGCATCGCCCCGGGCGCCAACCTGTCCGACTCGGTGGCCATGTTCGAGGCCACCCACGGCACCGCGCCCAAGTACGCCGGCCAGGACTACGTCAACCCGGGCTCGATCATCCTCTCGGGCGAGATGATGCTGCGCCACATGGGCTGGCTTGAAGCGGCCGATCTGATCATCAAGGGCATGGACGGCGCGATCCGCGCCAAGACGGTGACCTACGACTTCGCCCGGTTGATGGAGGGGGCCAGGCAGGTCAAGTGCTCCGAATTCGGCCAGGCCATCGTCGACCACATGTAAGGGCTAGCGGTCAGGGGTCTGCGGCGGCTTGGGCTTGGGCTTGGGCTCAGCCTCGCCCCGGGCCTTGCCGCCGCCGCGCAGCAGGCAAATCAACTCATCCGCCAGCGCGCCCAATTCCGGGCGCAGGCGAACCAGACCATCGAGCAATTCCAGCAGCTGCTGACCGTCCGACTCGCTCGGCAGGCCAGCCTGCCCTTTTCCAACCGCGCGCATGACTGCCTCCGCGCCAGATGTCTGGTTTGACTCTAGCACAGAGCGCCCAGCGCGCCAGCGGCAGGCCTGCCGCTGCGGGAGTGCGATTAAGCGGTTTGGATGTTGGCGGCCTGCTTGCCCTTGGGGCCTTCGGCGATCTCGAAGGAGACGCGCTGGCCCTCTTTCAGGGTCTTGAAGCCACTCATGTTGATCGCAGAGAAGTGGGCGAACAGGTCTTCGCCGCCGCCGTCCGGGGTGATAAAGCCATAACCTTTGGCGTCATTGAACCACTTGACGATACCGGTAGCCATACAAAAAACACTCCTAATGTGACACGAGATGAACTGGCGCCCGTTGCCGTATAGGCAGGGGACGTATTCCCCGGTATCGGCAGCGAACAGCCGCATTTAACCGACTGCCAGTCATGCCGTCAACAGGCCTTGAAAAAAATCCAGCCGCCTTCAAAATGAGACCAGAATTAGCTAACGTGAAATGGATGCCGATGGCCGTGCAGCATCAGGACGAAAGCCTGCTCGAGGTCGAGCGGGTCAAGGCCCCGCCGCCGCCCCTGTATCGGGTGTTGTTGTTGAACGACGATTACACCCCTATGGATTTTGTGGTTAAGGTGTTGGAACATTTTTTTCACATGGGGCGCGAACAAGCCACCCTCATCATGCTCAAAGTGCATAATGAAGGGGTTGGGTTGTGTGGTGTGTTTCCGCGCGACATCGCCGAAACCAAAGTGAGCCAGGTCACCGACTACGCCCGCAGCCACCAGCATCCCTTGCAGTG
Source organism: Thiobacillus sp. UBA2597 (assembly GCA_002339725.1). Taxonomy (GTDB): domain Bacteria; phylum Pseudomonadota; class Gammaproteobacteria; order Burkholderiales; family Thiobacillaceae; genus Sulfuritortus. Next base: position 8,309 of record DDKN01000076.1, on the reverse strand, counting down.
CGTTTTGGAGGAAGATCGATGATTGCCCAGGAACTGGAAGTCAGCCTGCACATGGCCTTCATGGAGGCCAGGCAGAAGCGCCACGAGTTCATCACCGTGGAGCACCTGCTGCTGGCCATGCTGGACAATCCCTCGGCTGCCGAGGTGCTGCGCGCCTGCACCGCCAACATCGAAGAACTGCGCCGCAGTCTGACCGACTTCATCGAAAAGCACACCCCGCGCGTGCCCGGCACCGGCGAGGTCGACACCCAGCCCACGCTCGGTTTCCAGCGCGTGATCCAGCGCGCCATCCTGCACGTGCAATCGTCGGGCAAGAAAGAGGTCACCGGCGCCAACGTCCTGGTCGCCATCTTCGGCGAGAAGGACTCCCATGCCCTGCACTACCTCAACCAGCAGGGGGTCACCCGGCTCGACGTGGTCAACTTCATCTCGCACGGCATCACCAAGACGCCGCAGCAAAGCACGCCGGCCAGCAGCAGCCGGGCCGAACCGGCCCAGGAGCAGGATGCCGACAACGTCACCGGCTCACCGCTGGAATCCTTCACCATCAACCTCAATGCCCAGGCCCTGGCGGGCAAGGTCGACCCCCTGATCGGGCGCGAACTGGAGCTTGAGCGGGTGATCCAGACCCTGTGCCGCCGGCGCAAGAACAACCCGCTGCTGGTGGGCGAGGCCGGGGTCGGCAAGACCGCCATCGCCGAAGGCCTGGCCCGGCGCATCGTGCAGGATGAGGTGCCCGAGATCTTGAGCGGCGCCACGGTCTATGCCCTGGACATGGGCGCCCTGCTCGCCGGCACCAAATACCGCGGCGACTTCGAGCAGCGGCTGAAGGCCGTGCTCAAGCAACTGGCCAACCAGGAAAACGGCATCCTGTTCATCGACGAGATCCACACCCTGATTGGCGCCGGTGCGGCCTCGGGCGGCACGCTCGATGCTTCCAACCTGCTCAAGCCCGCCCTCTCCTCGGGCCAGCTGCGCTGCATCGGCGCCACCACCTACAACGAATACCGCGGCATCTTCGAAAAGGACCATGCCCTGTCCCGCCGCTTTCAGAAGATCGACGTGAAGGAGCCCTCGATCGAGGAGACCGTGGCCATCCTCAAGGGGCTCAAGTCGCGCTTCGAGGCCCACCATGGCGTCAAGTACACCCAGCAGGCCCTGGCCACTGCGGCGGAGCTGTCGGCCCGCTTCATCAACGACCGCCACCTGCCGGACAAGGCCATCGACGTGATCGACGAGGCCGGCGCCGCCCAGCGCATTCAGCCCAAGTCGAAGCAGAAGAAGGTCATCACCAACAAGGAGATCGAGGACATCGTCGCCAAGATCGCCCGCATCCCGGCCAAGACCGTGGCCAGCGACGAGCGCAATGCCCTGAAGAACCTCGACCGCGACCTCAAGGCCGTGGTCTTCGGCCAGGATGCGGCAATCGACGCCCTGGCCACCGCGATCAAGCTGTCCCGCTCCGGCCTGGGCAATCCGCAGAAGCCGATCGGCTCCTTCCTGTTCTCCGGCCCCACCGGCGTGGGCAAGACCGAGGTGGCGCGCCAACTCGCCTACACCCTGGGGGTCGAGCTGATCCGCTTCGACATGTCCGAATACATGGAGCGCCACGCCGTCTCGCGCCTGATCGGGGCACCCCCCGGCTATGTCGGTTTCGAGCAGGGCGGCCTCTTGACCGAGGCGATCACCAAGCACCCCTATTCCGTGCTGCTGCTGGACGAGATCGAGAAGGCCCACCCGGACATCTTCAACGTCCTGCTCCAGGTCATGGACCACGGCACCCTCACCGACAACAACGGACGCAAGGCTGATTTCCGCAACGTGGTCATCATCATGACCACCAATGCCGGCGCCGAGTCCTTGAGCAAGGCGAGCATCGGCTTCACCGAGACCAAGGCCGCCGGCGACGAAATGGCCGAGATCAAACGCCTGTTCTCGCCCGAATTCCGCAACCGGCTGGACGCCATCATCTCCTTCGCGCCCCTGAGCGAGGCCGTCATCCTGCGCGTGGTCGACAAGTTCCTCATGCAACTGGAAGAACAGTTGCACGCCAAGAAGGTCGAGGCCCAGTTCACCGAGGCCCTGCGCAAGTGGCTGGCCAAGGAAGGCTACGACCCGCTCATGGGCGCCCGCCCCATGGCCCGCCTGATCCAGGAGACCATCCGCAAGGCCCTGGCCGACGAGCTGCTGTTCGGCCGCCTGGCCAACGGCGGCCACGTCACCGTGGATGTCGACGAGGCGGGCAAGGCCCGGCTGGTGTTCGAGGAAGAAGCGGCGGCAGTCGCTTAACGCTTGCAGCTATCAGCGCTTTGCCGCGCTGAACAGCCTGAAGAAATTCTCCGTCGTCGCCTCGACAATCGCCTCCACCGGCACCCCCCGCACCTGCGCAATCTGCTCCGCCACCTGCCGGACATAGGCCGGCTCGTTGCGTTTGCCGCGGTGCGGCACGGGGGCGAGGTAGGGCGAATCGGTTTCCACCAGCAGACGATCCAGCGGCACCTGGCGCGCCACTTCGCGCAGGTCGGCGGCGCTTTTGAAGGTGACGATGCCGGAGAAGGAGATGTAGAAGCCGAGCTCCAGCGCCTGGCGCGCCACGTCCCCGCTTTCGGTGAAGCAGTGCATGACGCCGCCGGCCTCGCCCGCGCCCTCTTCGCGCAGGATGACCAGGGTGTCGTCGGCCGCGCTGCGGGTGTGGATGATCAGCGGCTTGCCGGCCTGGCGGGCGGCGCGGATGTGGGTGCGAAAGCGCGCACGCTGCCAGTCGACCGCATCGCGCGGCAGGCGGTAGTAATCGAGGCCGGTCTCGCCGATGGCGACGACCTTGGGGTGCTCAGCCAGCTCGACCAAGTGTTCGACCGTGGGCTCCTGGCAGTCCTGATGGTCCGGGTGGACGCCGACCGAGGCGAACAGGTTGGCGTGGGCCTCGGCCAGGGCGAGCACCCGGGGAAAGTCTTCCAGGGTCACCGAGACACATAGGGCATGGCCGACGCCGGCCTGTTGCATGTGGGCCAGCAGGGGCGCGACACCCTCGGCGAAGTCGGGAAAGTCGATATGGCAGTGGGAGTCGACCAGCATGGTTTGATCAGTTGAGTGTTAACCGCAAAGGCGCAAAGGGCGCAGAGAAAAAACCAAAGCTTGAATTTCGTTGCCGTTGCCGGCCAGGGAGCGCTTGGAAGTCTTGCGTGGTGTTCTTCGTGTCCTTTGCGCCTTTGCGGTTCAACGCATTTACATGGTGTGGGTGGTGCGGGTGGATTTCATGGCGTTGCCGAGGATGCCTTCGATCTTGTTGCGCACCTCGGTCGCCTTCTCGTTGCTGTCGAACTGGACGCCGATGCCCTGCTGGCGGTTGCCCTGGGCGCCGGGTGGGGTGAGCCAGACCACCTTGCCGGAGATGGGCCAGCGCGTCGGGTCGTCCATCAGGGTGAGCACGATGTAGACCTGATCGCCCATCTCGTATTCCTTGCTGGTGGGGATGAACAGGCCGCCGTTCTTCACGAACGGCATGTAGGCGGCATACAGGGCGCGGCGCTCCTTGATGCTCAGGGAGAGCATGCCGGCACGGCCCGGTGCCTTGGCGCTGGCGTCGGTGCTCATCGTTTCGCCCCCAGTTCGGCATAGCGGATCAGCCATGATTCTAGCAACAACTGGCCGTTGAGCGGGTGCTGCAGCCAGCGGCCGTCGTCGATGACCTGGCGATAGACTGCCCACAACCGGCCGGCATCGATGCGCTGAGCCAGCTTGCGCAGGGCCTGGGCGTGATCGATGAAATAGCGCACCTGGCCGGTGGTCTGGCACAGGCTCAGATCGCACAGCCAGCGGGCGAGCCAGCCCCAGGCCTCGGCCACTCGCTGCTGGTATTCGCCGGCCAGGGCGCTCAGGTCTTCCCGCTCGGCGTCGAGCAGGCCCTCGATGAAGCGCTGGCGCCGGGCCAGGCGCTCCGGCTCGGCATGGTCGAGGGCGAGCAGCGGCGCGCCCCCCGCTTCGGCCAGCAGGACTTCGGGCGCATCCACCGCCTGCTCGCGCAGCCAGGCCAGGGCGGCGGCCGGCTCGGGGCTGGCCAGCGGCAGCTTGCGGCAGCGGCTGAGAATGGTCGGCAGCAGCCGGCGCGGCTGATGCGAGACCAGCAGGAAGATCGTGCGCGCCGGGGGTTCTTCCAGGGTCTTGAGCAGGGCGTTGGCGGCGGCCAGGCCCAGGGCCTCGGCCGGCTGCAGCACCACGGCGCGCCAGCCGCCCTGGTGGGCGGACAGGGTGAGGAACTCCACCACCTCGCGCACCTGGTCGACGCTGATGCGGCGGCCGCCCTTTTTGCCCTCCTCGGCCGCCTCGGCTTCCGAGGCCGGCTCGATCAGGCGAAAGTCTGGGTGGCCGCCCTGGGCGAACCACTGGCAGGACGGGCAGTCGCCGCAGCCACCGGCCGGCGTGGGGGTCGGGCAGAGCAGCCAGCGCGCCAGTTCCAGGGCCAGCGCGCGCTTGCCGATGCCGGCCGGACCGTGCAGCAGCAGAGCATGGGGCAGGCGTTCGCGCTCGGCGGTCAGCCGCTGCCAGAGCTCGCCCTGCCAGGGATAGACGCTCACCCCAGGCTCTCCAGAATTTTGGCCAGATCGGCGCGCACCGCCTCCAGGCTGCGGGTGCCGTCGATCACCCGGATGCGCTCGGGATGCTGCCCGGCCCGGCGCAGATAGGCGGCGCGCACCCGCTCGAAGAAGTCACGGCTCTCGCGCTCGAAGCGGTCGGGCGAGCGGGCCGCGGCCAGGCGGGCGCGGGCCACCTCGTCGGGCACGTCGAACAGCAGGGTGAGATCGGGCTGGGTGGCCTCGTGCACCCAGCGTTCCAGGATTTCCAGGCGCGCCTCGGGCAGGCCGCGGCCGCCGCACTGGTAGGCGAAGCTGGCATCGGTGAAGCGGTCGGAGATGACCACCTCGCCCCGCGCCAGGGCCGGCAGGATCACCTGCGCCAAATGCTCGCGGCGCGCGGCGAACATGATCAGGGCCTCGGTCTCCGGGTGCATGGGTTCGTGCAGCACGATCTCGCGCAACTTCTCGCCCACCGGCGTGCCGCCCGGCTCGCGCGTGTGCAACACGGTGCGACCGCGCACGCGAAAATAGTCGGCCAGCCAGTCGGTGTGGCTGCTCTTGCCGGCGCCGTCGACGCCCTCCAGGGTGATGAACATGCCGCGCATCAGCGCCCTCCCCGCTGGTATCGGTTCACCGCGCGGTTGTGTTCTTCCAGGGTGGCGGAGAAATAATGCCGGCCCTCGCCCATGGCGACGAAATAGAGCGCGCGGCTCTTGTCCGGGTTCAGCGCCGCGCGCAGGGCCGCCTCGCCCGGCAGGGCGATCGGCGTCGGCGGCAGGCCGGCACGGGTATAGGTGTTGTAGGGCGTGTCGGTGGTGAGATCGACCTTGCGCAGATTGCCGTCGAAGCGCTCGCCCAGGCCATAGATCACCGTCGGGTCGGTCTGCAGGCGCATACCCAGCTTCAGGCGATTGACGAACACCGCGGCGATCTGCGGCCGCTCTTCCGGCGCGCCGGTCTCCTTCTCGATGATGGAGGCCATGATCAGCGCCTCGTAGGGCGACTTATAGGGCAGGCCTTCGGCCCGGGCCTGCCAGGCTTGGGCCAGGCGCTCCTGCATGGCGTGATAGGCGCGGCGGTAGAGGGCGAGGTCGGCGCTGCCGATGTCGAAGTAATAGGTGTCGGGAAAGAACAGCCCCTCGGGGTGGCGCTCCATCGCGCCGATTTTCATCAGCAATTCCTGGTCGCTCAGGCCGGCGCTCTCGTGGCGCAGGTCGGGGTGTTGGTCGATCGCCGCGCGCATCTGGCGAAAGCTCCAGCCCTCGACCACGGTCAGCTTGCGCATCACCGTGTCGCCCCGGGTCAGCTTGTCCAGCAGCTTGAGCGGGGTGAGCGGCGCTTCCAGGCTGTACTGGCCGGCCTTGATCCGGCCGGTCTTGTTGAGCAGGATGGTCAGCACCACGAACTCGAACTGGCGCGGCAGGATGGCGGCCTCTTCCAGCGCGCGCGCCACGGCACGGGTGGAACTGCCTGGCGGCACGGCAAACTCCACCGGCTCGGCCGGCAGATCGAGCGGGCGGAAGGCGAACAGCGCCAGCCAGACGGCGGGCCCGAACAGCAGCAACACCCAGAGGAAAAGGCCACGCGTGGTGGTTCGGCTAGCCATGAACAAATTCTCGCATAACTGAATCCATCCCGGTTTGCGGCCAGACACGATCGCCCAGCCGCGCCACGCGCCAGACGCGGATCAGGCTGTTGGTCAGCCAGACGGCCTCGGCCGCCAGCACGTCGTCGAGCGTGAGGTCCTGCTCGCGCACCGTCACGCCACGCGCGATCGCCGCCTGCAGCACCCGGCCGCGCGCGACCCCGGCCACCCCGCAGTCGTCCAGCCTGGGCGTCAACAGCTCGCCCGCGCGATAAAGGAAGAGATTGCTGCTGACACCGCTGATGACATGCCCCTCTTCGGACAGCAGCAGGCCTTCGTGAATCCCGGGATCGTCCCATTCGGCCCGGGCCAGCACGTTCTCCAGCCGGTTCAGGTGCTTGACCCCGGCCAGGCGCGGCTGCCGGCCCAGACGCAGCTCGCACAGCCGCACCGTCACGCCCGTCTGCCACAGGCTGGCCGGCCACTCGGGCAAGGGCGCGAGCAGGGCGATACGGCTGGGCCGCGCTGCTTGCGGCGGCCGATAGCCGCGGCTGCCGACGCCGCGGGTGACCATGAGCTTGATCACGCCGTTTTGTGCCTGTGCGCACAGGCGTTGCAGGTCGGCGGCCCAGAGCTCGGGTGCGGGGCAGGCGAGGCCGAGCCGGGCGCAATCGGCCGCCAGTTTGGCCAGGTGGTCCGGCCACCACACGGCCCGGCCGGCTTCCAGGCGGATGGTGCGGAACACGCCGTCGCCATACATCAGGCCGCGGTCGAGCACGGCGATCATCTCGCGCGGTTCGCCGTCGACCAGGATGAAGGTCGCGTCCGTCATGCCAGCCCCAGGGCGCGCAAGAGGCCGCGCGCCTTGGCCCGGGTCTCGGCCAGCTCGCGCTCGGGCACCGAGTCGGCGACGATGCCGGCGCCGGTGCTGAATTCGATGTTATTGGCGGAACACATCAGGGTGCGGATCAGGATGTTGAAATCGAGGCTGCCGTCGTGATTGATGTAGCCCAGGCTGCCGGTATAGGCCAGACGCGGCGTCGGCTCCAACTCGCGGATGATCTGCATGGTGCGCACCTTGGGGCAGCCGGTGATGGTGCCGCCGGGAAAGAGCGCCGCCAGCAGTTGGCCCGGCCCGACGCCAGCGCGCACCCGGCCGCGCACGCGCGATTCGATATGGTGGACGAAGGCATAGCTGTAAACCTGGGCCAGTTCCGTCACCTGCACGCTGCCCGGCTCGCACACCCGGCCCAGGTCGTTGCGTTCGAGATCGACCAGCATCACGTGCTCGGCCCGCTCCTTGGGATGGGCCAGCAATTCCGCGCGCAGCCGGGCATCCTCGGCGGCATCCGGCGAGCGCGGATAGGTGCCGGCGATCGGCCAGGTCTCGGCGATGCCGTCGTGCACGCGGACCAGGCGCTCGGGCGAGGAACTGACGATGGCGCCATCGCCCATGTCCAGCAGGCCGGCGAACGGCGCGGGGTTGGCCCGGCACAGCGCGGCATAGAGCGCAGCGGGGTCGGGCCGGCCGGGCAGGCGCCAGCGACGCGAAAGGTTGACCTGGAACACGTCGCCTGCGCGGATGTAGTCCTGGATGCGGCGCACCCCGGCGAGAAACTGCTCGGCCGGCTCCTCCTGCAGGTCACCTGGCGCGCCGAGGTCGGGCACGGGGCCCGACCCGGCTTGCGCCACATCCTGCCGCAGCGCATCGAGCAGCGGCTCGCGGCCCGGCTCGGCGATGAGCCAGCTGGTCTGCCGATCGGGCGCGGTCAGAATGGCCGCCGGCACCCGGGCCAGCCAGTAGAGCGGAAAGGCGCCGGTCAGTGCGCGCGGCGCGACGCTGGGCTCGATGCCGTGCAGCAGTTCATAGCCGAGATAGGCGAACCAGCCGCCGCGGAACGGCAACGCGGCGCTGTCCGGTTCCAGCGCCTGACGCCCGGCCTGCCATTGGCGGTCCAGACGGTCGAAAAAACCTTGGCCCTCGGCCAGGCTGAAGCCGACTTCGATCCGCTCGGGAAAGGCGAACAGGCAGTCCCAGCCGTCGCGGCCGAAAGTTTGCAGCAGTGCGGGATAGCGCTTTGGCTGCCGCCGGTGCAGTGCCAGCAGGTCGACTGCACCGGGGAGCTTGAGGACTGGCATAAAGCCCTAGG
>DDKN01000036.1 GCA_002339725.1 Thiobacillus sp. UBA2597 | reverse complement strand
CCGCACAGGCGGAAGGTCCAGTCCTCGGTCCAGACGCCCTTGAGGGTCTTGCCGCCTTCGCTCACGTCGTGCGGCGGCGCGCTGACCTTCATGTCGAACACGTCGATCTCCTTGCAGTCCTTCAGACCGGAGCGAATCATGGCGCCCATCAGGGCGGCCGGCAGGGCGTCCTTGATCAGCACCAGGTTGGCGTTGCTGGTGCCGGGGTAAAAAGGCCGCACCGCGGGCGGCTGGCCGTTGTCGGCGGCAAGGTGGATGGCGTTGTAGACCTTGCTCTCGCCGCAGCGCTCGAACTGGTAGCGGAAATTCCAGATGCCCTTGGTTGGGTGCGGCTTGTCGTCGGGGAAGTCGATGGGCGCCAGCACACTGATGCTGACCGGCTTCACCTGGTATTGCGTCTTGCACTCCGGCTGCAGGCCGAACTTGCGGTCCTGGGCGACGCCCAGCCGGTACATGTTCTCCATCATCGGCCGCGCGTGCATATAGGCCGCCGTCTTCGGGCTTTGCAGCAGGTCGTTGGTGGCGTTGACGGTCTCGGCCTGGGCGGCGGTGGCGGCAAGGGCGAGAAGGGCGGCGGTGCGGGCAAGACTGGACGGTATCATCAATTCGAGACTCCCTTTGGTTATGGCGATGCCGCGCCGAATCCGTTCAGCGGCGCGGCTTGGGTCGGGGCATATTCTCTGAAGCGCGCGTTGATTTTTTCGATTCAACGCCTGTTCGCTTCCTCAGGCAAGCCGCGCCGCCAGCGCCGCGCCCTTCAGCCCCACATCCTCGTCCAGCACCACGCTCACCGGCACGTTGCGCGTCCATTCGGCGAAGCGGCCCTTGGCGTGAAAGCCTTCCAAAAATTCCGCGTGCTTGAGCAGGGGCAGGATCTTGGGCGCGATGCCGCCGGCGATATACACGCCGCCCAGGGCCTGCCCGAGCAGGGCGAGGTCGCCCGCGGTCTGGCCGTAGATGCGGCAGAACAGGCGCATGGTCTCGACCGCCTGGGGCTCGCGCTGGTCGAGCGCGGCCCGGGTGATGGCGGCGGCGGGCAGTTTGTCGTGCAGCAGGGTGGCGGGATCAAGCGGGTTGCGTCCGGCCTCGCGCAGGCGGAAGCGGTAGAGGGCGACGATGCCGGGGCCGGACAGGATGCGCTCGACCGAGGCGCGTTTGTATTCGGCGCGCAGGAAGGCGAGCAGGCGGTCCTGCTCGGTGTCCATCGGCGCGAAGCCGATGTGGCCGCCTTCGGAGGGCAGCGGGATGTGGCGCCTGCCGTTCCACACGCAGAGCGAGACGCCCAGCCCGGTGCCGGCACCGAGCATGACGCGCGGTGCCTCGTTCACCGGGTGTCCGGCCTGCAGCACGGCGAGGTGCTGGGCATCGACGGCGTCGATGCCGTGGCCGACGGCGAGGAAGTCGTTGACCAGGCGCACGCGGGGAATCCGGAACCGGTCCTGCAAGGCATCGGCGTCGATGGCCCAGGGCAGGTTGGTCAGCTGCACCTGGCGGCCGTCGGTGGGGCCGGCCACGGCGAAGCAGGCGGCCTGCGGCGCGGGCAGGTGGCCGAGGAAGGTCTGCAAATGGTCGGCCAGGCCGGCGGCGTCGGCGTTGAGATAGCGCGCGCGGTGCAGGATGTGCACGCCGTCGTCGAGTTCACACAGGGCGAGCCGGGTGTGGGTGCCGCCGATGTCGCCTGCGAGAACCCGCATCGAACCGCTCAGCTGCTGTGGATGGCGATGTCGCGGCTGGCGCGCGACTGGGCGCAGGCGGCCAGGCCGGCGCTGATCACCCGGTCCAGGGTTTCCCAGTTGCGCGGGATGTGCACCACGCCCAGGCTGGTGCTGACCAGGTAGTCGGCCTTGCCCCAGAGCAGTTTGTAGTGCCCCAGGCTTTCGTGCAGGGTGCGGGCGATGCGCTGGGCCACCTCGTCCGGGCAGGCCGGCAGCAGGACGCCGAACTGGGTGTCGTCCAGGCGGCCGATCAGATCGGTGTCGCGCAGCCGGTTCTGGATCAGCTGGACGATCTGGATCAGGAGCTCGTTGGCGGCCGCCTGGCCCTCGCGCTGAAGCACGGCGCCATGACTGTCGACGCCGATCACCAGGAGGGTCATGGGGTATTCGCTGGCGCGCTTGCTGTTGATCGAGCGGGCCAGGCGCTCCTCGAAGCCCTGACGGTTGAGCGCGCCGGTGAGGGCATCGTGTTCGGCCAGCCAGGCCTGCTTGCGGCTTTGCTCGCGCGCCTCGGTGACGTCGCGCAGCACCAGCACCGCCTCCCGAACCTGGCCGCTGGCCGAGAGGATGGGCGCGACCTGGCCTTCGACCTCCAGCTCCAGGCCTTCGTGAGTGATCAAACAGGCCTGCTCGCCCAGGTTGGCGAGGTTGCCCTGCCGGAGTTCGGCGAGCAGGCCGGGGGTGAGCGGCTGCCGGCTGTCGTGCCCGATCAATCTGACGATGTCCTGCATGCGGCGGTCGATGGCCTCGGCCTGGCTGAGGCCGAGCAGGCGCTCGGCGGCGGGGTTGAGCTGGCGCAGGCGGCCGTCGAGGCCGAAGCGGATCACCGCGCTGGGCAGGGCGTTGAGGGTGAGTTCGGCCGCGCTGGCGCCGATGATGTCGGCGCTGTCGAAGCGGCCGCTGCGCAGATAGGCGGTCAGGCCCAGGCCGGCCAGGGTCAGGCCGAGTCCGGCCAGGCCGAAGACGAGCCAGCGCACCCGTTGCTGCAGCTGGTCGGCCAGGGTCATCACCGCGCGGGCCTGGGCCTGCTGGCGCTGGAATTGCAGCGGGCCGCTCGCGGCCTGTTCCAGCAGGGCGCTGTGCACGCTGGCGGCGGCCTGCAGGCGGCTGCTCAGGGCATGGATGTGGAAGATGCCGGACACGGCGGCGACCAGGAACAGGAGCAAGACGACCTTGCCGGCGCGGGCCGTGATCGAGCGGGGTGTCTGGGTCATGTCGCCTCCGGGTGCCTGCAGGGATTGGCCGGGCCGTGCGCGCCGCGGTTTTTGCTTTGTGCCCCGATACTGAACAAAACCGCGGCCGTTGGCAATCGGCCCGGCGCAATCCGGGCGGAGGCGATGCGCAGGTGTGTCAGTCGAGCAGTTCGAGGCCGAGCAGGTCGTCGCTCAGGCTTTCGTGGTCCGGCCCGATGACGTGGACCAGGCGGTTGTCCTGGCCCAGTTCCGAGGCCTGGCCGTAGGCGTCGGCGTGGATCACCAGCGCGCGGTCGATCGGCTCCAGCACCAGGGCGAGCGGGTCGTCGAGGATTTCGATGACGCAGCAGACCTTGCCTTCGTAGCGCACCTTGGCGCCGACCAGGCCGTGCAGGTTGGGCAGATGGCGCAGATTGAGTTCAGTCATGGCGAAGTCCTTTGATCCAGTCACTATAGAGCCTGTCCGCCACTTTGTTCAGGGACGGCAGGCATTGCGCCATTTGCGCCAGGATGGCGGCGGGGGCCTGCACCGCGGGGCCGGGCGCGCCGGCGATCTCGTCGGCGCCGTTGGCGCACCAGGTGCGGATCATGGCCTCGGTCATTTCGACATGGCATTGCAGGCCCAGATGTTTGCCCAGGACGAAGCCCTGGTTGGGGCAGTAGGGGCTTTCCAACACGCGCACAGCGCCCTCGGGGATGCTGAAGGTCTCGCCGTGCCAGTGGAAGGATTCGAATTCCCGAATGTCGCCGAACCAGGCGCGGGCCTCGGGCCGGTCGAGCACGCTGACCCGGCCCCAGCCGATCTCCTTCACCGGGTTGCGGCTGACCGTGCCGCCCAGGGCCTTGGCCATGAGCTGACCGCCCAGGCAATGGCCGAGCACCGGGATGTCGTGGTCGACCGCGCGGCGGATCAGGCGCAGGCTGCGGGGAATCCAGGGCAGGTCGTCGTTGACGCTCATCGGCCCGCCCATGAAGACCAGGCCGGAGAAGGCGGTCGGGTCGTCGGGCACCGGGTCGCCGGCATCGATGCGGATGAGTTGATACGGGATGCCGTGCCGGTCGAGAAATTCGGCGAAGGTGCCGGGGCCTTCGGTCTTGTTGTGGCGGAAGATGGCAACGGGTTTCATGGGATGTCGTGGGTTGATGCAATCTGCATATTA
>DDKN01000003.1 GCA_002339725.1 Thiobacillus sp. UBA2597 | reverse complement strand
GACTTTCCGAATCAGAAAGAGATTTCCGAAAAGGATTTCGGAAACAGAAACGAGCCGGCGCCGTGGGAGCTGGGGCGAGATGTCCGCCCCTCGAACACATTGGAGAGCGGGCGCGAGAAAGAGACGCCGGCCCGTGACTATGACTTTGAACGATGAAAGGAGATGTGATGAACAAGAGCGGTTTTCAGAAAATGCTGCCCTGGCTTGTTGTCGCAGGGGCGTTGGTCGCGCTGTCTCTTTCTGTTGACAAGTACAACGACGCCAAGGCTAAGGCCGAGGCCGCGGGCGACGTCCCGGCCAAGGCCGCGGCGCTGCAAGCCGCGCGCGAAGCCGAAGCGAAGGAGGTGAAGAAATGACTGACAAACAGAAGCAGAAAAAACCAATCGGCGGCTCAATCCTTGCTTCCATCCCCTCGCCGCCCCCGCGGCCGACGCCGCGCTGGCGCACGGTGCTCGACGCCGCCCGCGCGGCACAGCCGCCGGCCCCGTCGCAGCGGACGGTGCTCGACGCTCTGAAAAGGAGTCGAAAATGAAAGTGAAAGCGATCGCCGCCCTCTCCCTGGCCCTGGTCGCCCCCGCCGCCGCCCTCGCCGGCGGCGGGGGTCTGACCGGCGGCGCGACGGAGATGACCCAGCTTGCCAACAATGCCGAACTCGTCGCCCAGGTCGGTGAGGCGGTGCAGACCACGAGCAACACGCTGATGACGGCGCAGGCGACCATGCAGCAGCTTCGCCAGTTGCCGGATTCGGTCGTGTCCGAGATGTCCGGGCTGCCGATCGCCGAGGTCGAGAAGCTGGCCGAGGCGCATGTGGTTTTCAGCCGGTCGGCCGGCGTGTACCAGGACGCGGCCGAGGTGCTGCGCAAGGCACAGGCCGATTCCGAACGCCTGGGCATCCCACCTAGCGAGCTTCTTCGCCTCAAAGCCCTGGCAGCCGAAGCGCATGGCGGGGTGTACAAGGAGACGTATGAAGCGGAACAGGCGAAGTTGCGCCGGCTCGCCGAGGTGAGCAAGGACGTTCAGAAGCAGGCCGAGACCGTGAAGAAGATCAATTCCAACGTCGGCGGCGTGCAGTTCATCGCAAGCCAGAACGTCAAGCTCCAGGCCCAGCTTGCGCAGTTGAATCACTCGGTCGCAACCGCGAACGCCAATGCGGCGCGGGAGGTGGCCGAGAAGAAGGAAAGGGAAGCGCGACAGCGGCAGCGCGACGCCGCGGCGCTTGACGCTCGCCGCAGGCTCGCGGCGGAGCCCAGGCCCGCCGCGACGATCAGGCTGCCCGGGGAGGTGCTGAAATGACGCAGGAAAAGTCTCCGGGCGCGGCGGCGCTCTACGTGTTGACATTAGTGAAAATCTTCGGAGCTTGAAAAATGGCGCTTGGCGACGTCTCCGGCTTGCTCGAACCCCTTGTCTCGACCGCGGCCGGCATGTCCGGCGCGTTCGTGCCGTTGGCACAGACGCTGCTTGCTTTGTCTGTCACGCTCGCGCTGCTGTTTGCTGTGTATGACTGGTGGCTCGGTGCGGCATCCGCCGCCCTCGCGCGCATCGTGCGCGCGGGGCTGGTGCTGACCGTGCCGCTTTATCTATTCGCCGGCGGCAACTGGCAATCGTCAGTGCAGACGCTCACGCATTTCTTCTCTCAAGAGCTACCCGCTCCGATCCTCGGCTCCGCCGGCCAGGGCGGCGGGCCGGAGGCGATCAAGAACACGATTGAAAAGCTGTCGAAGTCGATGTTCCCGAATTCGCGGCCCGCCAAGGGCGCAGAGAAATCGACGTGGGAGAAAGTCGTTGAATTTATCAAGAGCGACGAGACATTCGGCGGCGCAATTCTCTCGTCGCTCACACAAGCGCTCCTTGAGCTTATTCTCTTTGCTGTTGCTTTCTTCGTGTCGCTCGCGCTTGTGTTCGCGCTGTACGGGCCGCTTCTTGCATTTCAAATCGGGGCAATTTTTGGCCCGCTGCTGATCGCTTTCATGCCGTTTCAGCCGCTGTCGCATTTAGCTCGCAACTGGCTTCAATTCATGTTGTCGCAAGGCTTTGCGCTCGTCGTAGGCATCACGACCGCCGCGATCGGCGCTGTCTCGATCGAGTCGTTTAGCGACCAGATGGCCACCCTCGGCCGCGCCGAGGGTGTGCCGTGGTTTGAAGAGCTTGCCATTCAGTTTGGCGGCTTTATGGCAAGCGCGGCGGTGCTCGTGTTCGTCGGTTTCATGCTGTTCAAAGCAGACGACATCGCCGCCGCGATGATCGGCGGCGGCGGCGCCGGCGCGGGCGGCGTGGGCGCGGTGATTCTCAACAAGATTCAACAGATCAAGCCCGGCGCGGGCAAAGACAAGGCAAAGCCGGAAGGAGGTGGCAAATGAACGAACTGATGCACGACGAAATCGCCCTGGCCCTGGGCCAGGAGGCCCTGGAACTCGCCGGCGGCGACTTGCTCACCGCGCTTTCGCGCGGCGAGCTTCGCGCCGAGATTGTGCTTGCTTGGCTTTCGCGCGAGATCGAGAAAACCCCAGGCGATGCGCGGGCGCTTGTGCATATTGCGGCGCTTGCGCTCGATGATGCTGAGTGATGTCTTATTCTTCTTCGCTGTCTTCTTCTTATCCACGACATCCCGGGGGCCTGCCGCCGGCGGCGGCATCGCGTCTCACGTGCTGCGCACCGAGCCCCACGGGGTCTCGGCCCGGAGGGCGCGGCCGCTGGCCTCTGCGCGCTCCGCTTGCTGCTGCCCGCGCGCGGTGCGCGCAGGCGGAGAAAAATGATGTGCGCAGACTCGCAAGCGAGACTGCGCGCCGAGGCTGCGCGGCAAGCCGCGCGGTGGTGTCGAGAGCGCGTTTTCTTCGCCCAGCCCCTGCCGTTCCCTGCCCTTCGGAGCCGCCCAGGCCGCTCCGGGGCTCGGCTCGCAAGCAACCCGTCGCGCCAGCCTGCCGGTCTGCGCCTTATCCTCGCCCTTCGGGTCGCCTTCGGCGATCCAGCGCTTGCTCAAGCGCAAGCACTGGACTGCGGTAATGCTCGCCCGTCCCTTCGGGCGCTTCGCGCAGTCTGTCACGCCAGCTTGCAACTCGCCGCGGCTGCGCCGCCGCCCCTGCGCGGCTTTTTTTGTGAGGCGGCTCCGAAGGGCAGGGAACTTACACCCCGGGGGGTAGAATGACGACGAAAACCATCGACACCACAACACCGCGGGGGCCTCGCCGGCCCCCGCCCCCCGCGAGGCTCACCAAAGGGCAGGCCCTCATCGAGACGGGAAAGGAGTGAAAAATGAGCATGTGGACTTATATCAAACGCGGCTTCGGCTACGGCCTGGGCGGTCGGCTGGGGTGGGAGCTCGGCGGCGCGATCTGGGGGTTCATCCGGCGGGTCGTCGGCTGGCTTGTGCTCGCAGTGAGCGCGCCGTTTTTAGTCAACAGCATCGGCGCTTACAACGACTATTCGAAGCAGCACGCGCAGCAACAAAAACAACAGCAAGTGCAGCAGTATAAACAGCAAGATCAGCGTTAAACCAGCCCAAGACCTGCTTCCCCATTTGTAGTTTATAAGCTACAATTTAATAATGATCGAGGTCCGCCGATACCAGCGCGAGGATGGCAGTGTCCCAATAACCGAGTGGCTGTCATCGATGCGCGACAAACTCGCCCAGGCTGCGGCGCGCACGCGCATCCGCCGATTGGAGGCCGGGGCTCTTGGCGACTGCAAGCCGGTGGGCGCGGGCGTCCTGGAGTTGCGGATAGACGTAGGTGCGGGATACAGGCTTTACTGCGCGCGGCATGGCAACGAACTGGTGTTGTTACTATGCGGCGGCGACAAGGGCACCCAGGCGAGCGACATCAAGCGGGCAAAAAGCTATTGGTTGGACTGGAAACGGAGAAACGCATGAAGAAGAGGACACGCACCGCCTCGGTTTCTCACCACGAGGCGGAAATCGAGGAACTGCGAGCGGATCGTGAACTTGCGGTTGCCTACCTCAAGGCGGCAATGGAAGAACTGGACGACCCCGACAATAGGGCCGCTGGCCTGCTGGCCTTGCGCGCTGTCGCAGAAGCCTATGGAGGTCTTGGCGCCGTTGCGGCGCAGGCGGGTATCAGCCGCGAGGCGCTCTATCGTTCGCTGTCCCCCAAAGGAAACCCAACCCTCAAAACGCTGCTGGCCGTGTTGAAATCGGTTGGGATGAGGCTTTCCGTTGAGCCGGATAACCACGCTCACGCTTAATTTTCAT